>PADF01000025.1 GCA_002702945.1 Methanobacteriota archaeon | reverse complement strand
CAACCGCGATTCCGGTTACTAAACTACCGAGTAACGACCACCATACCCCGCCNGNNCCTACAAGACGTTCACATGATTCATATTCAGTAACTACACACTGAGTNCCNTCGGAATTCTCAGTGACAACTTGCCATCCTNCCTCTGAAATTGCAAAATAGAATTCTTCCCAAAACCAAAGAATATTGAATACGNAGATATTTAAAAATAACCAAATTATCCCAAAACTAAACCAAAGTAGGATACTTCTATTTCTAAAACTCAAATCTTCAAGGGAGGCTTGGTACTTACCATAGTCGATGTAACTATCGTCTCCAGTTCCCATAAGCAGGGCACTAAAAGTCACTTATTAGGTTTTGACATCGGTCAAAAAGTAGATTGCCACTCTTCAACATCATTAGCAGCAGCCCAATCTTCATCAGTGGTTTCCCCGCGTACTTTTAGAACTTCACGAGCAAGCAACCAGTAGATAAGAGCCAAAGAACGACGCCCTTTGTTATTAGCAGGAACTGCGATATCGACATTACGAAGGTTATTGTTCGCATCGACAATTCCAATTACTGGAAGTCCAGAATTTACCGCTTCTCTGAGAGCTTGCTGATCTGAAGCAGGGTCTGTAACAAACAAGACGTCAGGTTCGACATAAGAACGAAGAGATGGGTTAGTAAGAGAACCTGGAATAAATCTTCCAACTCTTTCCTTTGCACCAATAGCTTCTGCAAACATTCTTGCTGGCCTCTGGCCATACTGACGAGCAGAGACAACCATGATTCTAGAAGCATCATACTTGTTCAAGAACGATGCTGTTGTCCTGATTCTGGAGTCGGTCATATTTACATCTAGCAAATATAATCCATCTTCTCTGACCTTTTCGATAAATCTAGCCATATCTGCACTCTTCTGTTGAGTACCGATATTGACTGCATTTTCCTCATAGGATTCATATGGCAATAAAAGGCTCGCTTCTTCAGACATCTAATAACCTCAGCGTTCGCTCCACTTAGCCCCCATATTAAACCGCTTCGCAGCATAATAAAAGTTTGAAAGTCTTAATTTTGTAATATTTCCTTGATTCAAAACAACGAAGATTACAAGGTCGAAGACGATTAAGGACAGTTATGGCGGAGACTGGAAGTAATCAGATGTCCCGCTCAAACACCCTTTTTGANGCAAAATTATGCAAAGATGGGTTNTGGAGAGATTCAAATAACAACCCGCTTAGAATTAGCGCCAGCGATATAGAAAGGCATAGTTATTGTCCAATGTCTTGGTCACTAGCCAGAGAAGGTAATTCTGGCCAAGGAGAGGCGATAAAACTCGGAAAACAGAAACATGCTGAAATTCATGAGCAAGTTATTCAATTTCAAGAAAAACAATCAGAATTTAAGCGTCATCTAGTAATCTGGACATGGTGGTTTACGGTAATTATTGCACTTTCAATAGATTCTATAGCATTCATTTTTATTGATGATATTGTTTTCTCACCGGTAGATTTAGCAAGATATCTTGCTATGTGGAGTGTAAGTTTGCTAATTTTTGCTATAATAGCAATTTCAGTTCCATGGCGTAACTGGCTCGGGTTTGAAGAAACAATTAGAGAAAAAAAGAACCGACTGAGAAGAGAAAGTCAAATTCTAGAGTCTGAATGGGAATCTCTAGATTTCAAAGGAGGATGGTTTGAAGCAGGTAAATTTGAAACCGGATTACTATTCAGTATTATTCTACTTGGAATCCATTCAATTGCTTTAGTTGNTGCTGAAAATAGAACTCAAGCAGGATTTATTCTATTTACTTTAGCAATGTTNTGGACTCTAGCTGCATCATGGCAACTTCAAAGAGTACTTCTAACTGAAAATTCTGCTGAACTAGCAAGGAAACATACTGGTTTAGAAAAAGATACTGAGATAGCATATTCGGATGATGAGGAGAGTTCCGGTCTTCTCATTGATGAAAACTCTGGACTTAGGGGCAGGCCAGATCAAATCGTAGTTATTGATGGAGAATTCATACCCGTAGAGCAAAAAACTGGGCGTGTTCCTAAAAGACCTCATACTTCACATAAGATGCAATTATTAGCATATCTTCAGCTTGTAGAAATAAATACAAAGCGAAATACTCCTTATGGAATTCTTAGATATGGCAATGAAGATATTCATCAGATAAAATGGGATGAAGAAGCAAAACAACTTTTGAACAAATCGATTCAAGAGATTCAAAGATTAATGATTGAAGGTGGAGCGAAAAGGAATCATCAAAGAAAAGGCAAATGTCAAAATTGTTCTCGCCGTTATGCATGTGATGAATCTCTTGCATAATNTCATTCATTACATGGAGTATCCTGAGGATATTGTCTGCATTTGTGGTAAACGTTTACAATAATGATAAATTCATCTTTAACTAGACCTCCAAGTGCAGTCTCACCGCCAGCTTGAGCATCTACATTTAGATCCCATGTTCCAGATTCAAAAGTAGTAGATGAGCTGTTAAAATTGAAATTGGGAGGCGAATAATCTTCACAGACATCCATAGACCACAAGGGTTCTCCAGATGGCTTGATTATTTCTGCTCNGACATACCTTGGTGAACCATCAAAACAAGGAATAAATTCATCAAAGTTAAATTTAACTTTGATGTAAATTTCGATTCTTTGTACCTTTTCATTGACTGTAAATGATTCATTAAATTGCTTTGAGTCTATCGTATCAAAAGTATAGAGTACCGATGTTTTTTCTGTGTATTCAACATCTGTAGGTTCACCTCGCAAGTTTTCTAATGATTCTCTCGCTTGTATTAGACCTAGACAACCTGATAGGCTGACAGTAACAAAAGTCAGAGTTACTAAAATAGGTAAAATCTTGACTCTCATTAGTACTGCGAAAATATCATCGGCTATGAATTGAATCCAAAAATGAGCGTTTATTTGAAAGGCAAAGACCTATCGCAGCCTGTCCGAATGACGCACATGGTGGCCGAGCCTAGGCAATGACGAACCCTATGAAAGCCGACGGACATCACTCAAATTCTGCACCGCAAACAGGGCATTCTTTTGCCATAATTGGGATTTGTGCACCACAAGCACCACATTCTGCGGTTTTCTTTTCACGTCGCTTGGGTTTTTGTCTTTGAGGGGTTAGTTCATCTTGAGTTTCTAGTTTTGCAATTGGTTCATTATCTTCAAAGGTAAAATCACTTTGTGCTTCTTCGATTTCATTACCNGCCAAAGCGGNATCAGAAAGAGTCATTCCTACATGAACTTCATCACCAGGCATAATTCCCGCTTCACCAGTAATCTCATACAATCTTCCTCTAATATCTGCATCACTAGCCGATAATTCACCACCATCGTCTTTATGCGAAATCAAATCACCTTTAGCAGCTAACATCTCCTCTATACTACTAGAATCTTCACCTAATTGCTTGAGTGTTCGTAATTTAGTTGTAACCTGAGATTCTAGTTCTTCAATCTCTTCTGGAGTCATGCCNTCTGTAGAAATATCTTCCTCTTCATATAATTGCTCTAATTCGGCAATTTCAGCCTCTGCTTTNGCAAACTTCTGATCCCACTCCTCTTCTAGTTGATCTTCATCATAGCCAAATTCTTTGACGGTTTCAGCAAAGTTTTCAGTTCCTGAAACTATTTCATCGTCATCATCCTCAGGAAGGGCAATTTCGACCTTCGGGGCAGTTCTAACTTTTCTTTCCCTTCTCTCAAAGAATGAAGAAACATCTTGCTTAGCACCACAGTACGGACAATTATCCATCAAGTCTGGAACAGATTCNCCACATTCNTGGCATTGGTGGAATTGCTTTCTAGCCTTGTTTAGATTAAATGAACAGTGAGGGCAACGTGACTCATCGCCTTCAAGTTCTCCATCACAGGCTGGGCAGTATTCGAAAATGTCTCTTTCCACTTCTTCTTCTGTTTCTCTAGTAAACCAAACTGCAAGTGCTAGAATTGCAATTAAGGCTACAACGACTATTCCAATTAAAGTCATAGTCCCGGACTTTGATTGTGCTGATGAGTCATCATCAGAGGTGAAAGAAGTTGAAAATTGTCTAGTGAAAGTAGTAGTAACTGAAGTATCCGAAGGTATTAACTGAATAGTAGAAAGAGGTGCAATAGCGGTAAATTCACATTGTAATGATACTTTTTGTCCAGTACTAGAGACATTTACTTCAGTAGTGGATAGAATTTGATTTTCACCATTTCTACAGTCAAATGATAAATCACCTAATTCNTGACTTGTAAGATTTATTGAAAATACATATGTCTCTCCCTCTTCTATTGGGAAATTTACATCANTGCCCGACGCGTCAGTTAAACGAAGAGAAGAGGTTGCCCAATTTAGTCTGAGATTTGCNTCAACTGAAATATTGCTAACTGCCTGATTATTCATCAAATTATTATCCCAGCTACCCTGTGTTGCAATCCAATTTGCTTCGAATGGAGCAATATGTGCNCCGACTCCCGTTGAAAGTTCNTTACTCCAAGTATAAGATTCNCTAGGATTGAGTGTNATTAGACTTGATAAGTCNGTAACTCCTTCAAANGTATACTCAATTTTTCCACTGACTTGTAATCCACCAGTATTGGTAACAGTAACTTGCCACGTCACTTTCTCGCCTGAATTAACTTGTGGAGAGGATGGTCTTGCTTTGGGGTCTACAAATACATCTGGAACTTCAAGTATAGTTAATAATGCACTGGAACGGTCATTCGTAGTGGTCTCTTGAAGGAAATTTGGATCATCAAATGGATCAATTTGAGCAGATAAAGTATATCCTCCAGCNGAAAGAGATGTAACTATACTAGAATTAAGAGTGAAAGACCATGGTTGTTCTGCGTACCCTGCTCCTTGAAGAGTTACATCAAAAGGTTGAGCGGTGATTATTCCTCCTTGCCCTGTAGCGATTTCTATCCACATAGGAACTACCGTTGTTCCACTACCGCCGGTTCTTGCTAACTTACCCGATATTGTCCAAGGGCCTTCTAGAGCACCCTCAACTGCAGTAATTGTAATATTTTCTTGATGGTAAACATCCATTCTAGGCTCAACATTTAGAGTGACTGTTTCTACCTTATTATTTTCTGATGCTTCAATAACNTCATCNTGGAAATCTGGCGTAATATAAATTGAATAAGAGTTGCTTTGAGGTGCTATGAAAGTTGTATTAATCCACTCTTCTTGNCCAGNATTTAGGGCTGAAGTAGTAATTTCTTGATCAACTAATGGTGCTGGAAAATCGATATGAAGGGTACTGGACTGTGCTGCTTCAGAACCTGTGTTTTTTACTAGAGTAGAAAGTTGAACTGTATCTCCTGAATTAATACCTGATGCAGGTGATAAATCCGATTGAATAATTCGTAAATTCGGAAGTCCGGCTACATCAAAGTCCATGTAAAACGATTGCTCAGAACCCCCATACTCAAAAACAATCCAAACACGACTATCACTTTCCTGTAAATTATCCCATGTTACAGATACAGTCTCACTTTCCTGAGCATAAATATCTACAACNCTTCTCAACAATTGTTGACTCGAAGTATAATCATTCTTGAAAAAAGCAAATTCAACATCAAATGCGTCAGATTGTAAAGTATTTGTCAAAGTTAGGTATACTGTTACAGAATCACCTTGTGTCAAACCTGTTGATGGGCTTAGAGTAACTTGGGCTTCTGAGGCTTCTATCCCATTACTATCATAAGCAGTAGCATTAATTGGAAGAGTCGCAACACATAGTATCATCAAGCCAATGATTGCCTGCCACTTTCCTGCCATATACAACATCGACATATTGCAAAGCACTTGAACCCATCTCTAAACATAGCATTAATTTGGCTACATAAGCATTAATTTTCGTTCTCCGCATTAGAATATTTTTGTATAATTTATCCAAAATATGCTTTTACAAGGGGAGCATTGAAGGATAACCACGAATCTCTTAATTACATGCGAAGAGGTGGGGTTGCTATAATTCTTGGAATTATTCTACTTTCTTCAGTGCTTTGTCAAATGGAAAATGATTCAAATCCTTCATCTGAACTAGTTGATAATGTCTCACTATTCTCTAATTCGGATGTTACCATTACTTATTCAAATGGGCCTAGTAACGGACAGAGTGTAACTGGATTATTCACGGTTTCATTCTCTCTTGGGGGTACTGGAACTGTTTCTTCTCTGTTGGTCGAAATCTCTGATGGCGTTACTTGGACAACTGTAACAAATTTGACCTCTTCACCTTGGCTGACGCACCTTGATTCTACTAGTTATGACAACGGAACTTACACATTAAGAGCCACTGCCTATGATTCTACAGCTGAAGAAAGTGTTGTTCAAACTTCTAACTCATTCACAATTGATAATCAAGTTCCAGAAATTACAATTTTTACTGTTCTTAACCCAATGATAGGAACTGGAAATTCAGCTAATGATAGAGCTTGGTTCGATATTGAATCAACTGGAACTCTTGAATTTAGATGGGGCGCAATAGATGATGATTTGTTAAGGGCTAGTTTAGTTAACGTTCCAGGCCCAAGTACACCAGCAAATGATGGACCAGGTACAATCGCATATGGATGGGANTGGTCATCAGGTAATATGCAGGAAGGAACTTGGAATCCTAGAATCACTGTTTATGATGATTCAGGCTTGTCAGCATCTGAAACAATCTTTATCGGAATAGACAGAACAGGACCTAGTCTTAGTTCGGTTACAGTTCAAGACAACTCCAATTGGCATGATACCTCAACAATTACACTTTCTGGACTGATAATAAGTGCTGATGATGGACAGGGTAGTGGAATTGATTTTAGTGAAATAAGTACAGATGGAACGACTTGGACTTCTACNACCAGCGATACGTATGTTCTAACTTTGAATGAAGGAATTAATTCTGTTTCTGTACGAGCGACTGACAGAGTTGGTAATGTCGGNCCTATATCTCAATTAAATATCCAAATCGATACNGAAAATCCNGAAGAAATTGGATGGAATGTCGAACAAATAACTACAGATAGGATAGGTCCTGTGCCTGTAGAATTTTCAGCTATCGATTCTACTTCCGGAATTGATACTAGTGCCTCTTATATCGAATATGGATTTGATTCAAATGGTGTAGGTCAGACGCCTGACCTTTCAGGAAGTTGGCAACAAATTTCCTCAACTGGACTTTCAGGAGTTGTTGCCCAGTCGAGTTGGATTACTAAATCAAGACAATATTTGATGTTGAGAGCACATGTGTTTGATCTTGCTGGCAATTCTATAACCACTTCACCTGCCTCTTACCAAATTCTTCCAAGCCTTGACTTCTCTTGGAATATCAGTGAAACCAATTTAGATAGATTGATTGTCAAACCAGGTGAAAATAGTGGGAATGTGACAATTACTAGTNTACTAGAATCCAGTGAAAGTTACGGTGGTGGAGTAACTGTCCAGTTAGAATCTGCCCCCGCAGATAGAACTTCAGCCGTATCTTGGACTGTCCTAGAATCTAGAACTCTAGGTTCAGGTACTCTTTCAGATTCTAGTGAATTACTAATTTGGAATTATACCGTTCCTAGTTCAGGACAATTTGACCTTCGATTGGTNATTGACCCAAATAATGTAATTGACGAGTATGATGAATCCAATAATAAGAACCACATGGTAGTGACTGGTGCAACGATTAGTAGTATAATTGACGCTCCTTCTTTTGCACCATCAATTTTGATGCTTATCATTACATCTTTGTTTATTTCTTACATCTCTAATAGAACAAGAGATTGAAAAGAGAAGGGCTGCAGGGAAGGACATGCGCCAAGCATTGCCTAGAGTTCCCAAAGACAGGATTGCTGTCTTGATTGGAGCTAGTGGTTCGACAGCAAAATCTCTTAGAAATTCTGCTGGTTGTAAAGAATTGAACATTGATTCGGTATCNGGCGATGTTGAGGTTGTTTGGGGTGAAGTTGGGTCCTATGACCCTGTTAAAGCAATGAAATTACCTAATGTAATCAAAGCAATCGGCAGAGGAATGGCTCCTAAAGCTGCCTTAAGATTATTTGAAGATCAAAACTTTTTCGAAATGGTAGATTTGAGAGATTATGTTGGTAAACGTTCCAATCAACAACGAAGAATACGGTCAAGAATTATTGGAAGCCAAGGTAAAATTAGAAAATTAATTGAAAATCTAACTGATACTGAAATTACTATTTACAAGTCAACTGTAGTAATTATTGGAGAAGAAGACGGCCTTTTCGCCGCCCGACAAGCAATAGAAATGCTTGCAGGTGGNTCTGAACATGGTTCTGTGCTAAGTTATTTAGAAAAAGATAGAAGAAGATCAAAACTNTCTAATCGTTCTCTNGAAAGTATCGAATTGAAATCCGACGATACGCAGAGCACAGGCTTTGAGCATTTAGTCCCTGGACTATCCGATATTAGCGATAGACGCTCTAGAAGGATGAAAGCNTCCCAAGTAAATCCTGAAGATGAAGAGGCTGTTGAAGCAATGATGCAACTTTCTGAAGATGAGACTATCAACTGGGAAGAAGAATAATCAGTCGATTGGTACTTCTTTAACGTGGCTTAAATCCATGTTTAATACATCATACATCGCTTCTGCAAGGTCGACTTCAAGATTATTCTTTTGACCCCACTCAACCAATCTAGTGACATCTCTNACAAGGAAATCTTGTGCTTTAGGATGAGATTGTACCACCCCTTGACCGACATCTATCACAACTGGCTTATCGTCTTCATTCCATAAAATATTGAATGGAGAAAAATCACCATGAACAAGGCTAGCCTTTTGCCAAGAAACTGCTAAAAACTCCAAAAGTTCATCATAAACCGGTTTTGGATTTTCAACTTTAACTTCCCGAAGTTTAGGGTATGGTGAGGTTTCATTTCCTAAATATTGCATTACCAAGACATTCTTATGCAAACCTAGAGGTTTGGGGACTGGAAGACCCCATTTTGCCAATCTGGTAAGATTTCTTTGTTCCTTTCGCACCCAAATATCGACAAGATCTCGATGTCTTCTTCGTAGACCTGTGAATCTCGGNTCACCTTCTATGTACTGCATCAAATTCTTGAATACAGCATTTGATGTATGAAAAATTTTCACAGCAACAGGATTTCCATCTATATCAGTGCCATGGAATACATGGGCTTCCTTACCTCTTGCTACGGGGAAATCCAAGGTGTCAATAACTCCATTTTTCATAAGTTTATACAAAGACATCAAAGTTAATCTATCAAAAACTTGGTCGAAAACTCGTCTATCTACCCACTCAAAACTACCTTTTCCAATAGCGCCTTGAATCTTACCTTCAATATCTCTAAACATCGATTTATATCGCTTCTCTTTCATCCAAGAATATTTTCCTGAAGAATTTTCTAAGGTTTCAATGAATCTCTTTTCTTCAAAATGTGAAAATTCNGCATCTTTTTGATGTTCTAAATTTTTGAATTTCTTTTTTTTACTGCGACGACGATTCTTATTGATGGCAAGTTCATCCCATTCATCGTCTTTAATTACCATTTGACCACCCATAAGGCCAATAAATTTCATCCAAATAATGAATCAATATCAATATCGTCATCATCATCTTCTTCTTCGGCCTCTTCAGATTCTGGATACTCTTCTACTGGAATAAATTCAGTCTCTTCTTCCGCCTTAGTTTCTTCACTATTGGCTAATTCTTCTGCTGTATCATCTTCTGAATCATCATCAGATGCAAATAAATCATCGTCTTCATCATCATCATCAGAATCTCCAAATAAATCATCAANGTCATCATCAGATTCTTCTTCTGAATCTTCAAATAAATCTGAATCTTCTTGATCCATTGTNCCAAACAAATCGTCATGTTCATCATCATCATCATGAGATACATTCATTCCAAACACATCAACATCATCCGGTAATACGCCTTTTCTAGACAAATACATTGATTGTGTCTTAGTATACCGATGTTTTACATCTGCTTTGGAATCTTGGAAGTCCCATGGCCAAACGATAATTAAGTCACCTTCACGGACCCATTGTCTTCTTCGCATTTTACCTGGAATTCTAGCCAATCTAGTCTCTCCGTCTTCGCAAAGAACTGTAACTCTACGTCCGCCTAGAATTTGTTCNGCTAGTGCAAACATTTCGTTTATTTTTCGATTTGGCATCTTGACACGAATCTTTCCAGAAAAACCATCTTCTGGATTCTCTAGACGGGCTAGTTCTTCCACGTCTACCTTTTCTTCACGTCGTCTACCCACGATGCCTCACTATACATGGCTGATAGTCTACCCTTATTGAAGCCATCACCCGTTTAAGAGTTAATTTAAGACCAATTATAATTGAAACTTTCAGCAGCAATCGTACAAATCTCAATCAACTTATCACTAGCAACTCCAATGAATAAAGTGGCTAATAAACAGGCTAGAATAGCAAATCTAACTTGCCAACCATTTGGTAGAGGTCCATCTCTACCTGGCTCTGCTTCTTCAAAGAACATGACAACGCCAATTCTAAGATAATAATATACGGAAATTGCAGAGTTGATAATCATGGCAAATGCTAGCCACCAAACCCAATGAACATCTGATAAACCAAGTTCGCTACCTGTGGCAATAGCATCNCTCATATCTCCTAAGGCGACCTTAACTATTCCCATAATTACAAGTAATTTGGACATGAAACCTGCTAGAGGTGGAACACCTGCTAGAGAGATCATAAAAATAAACATAGAAACTGCTAGGAAAGGCTCTCTCTTTGCTAAGCCGCCTAATGAGGATAATCTTGATCCTCCTCCTTCTGTTTCAAGTACTGAAAGAACTAAGAATGCACCTAGCTTGAATGCTACTAGAACAATAAGATGGAAGATAATGGCGGCAAGAACAACNACAGCCGCTTCTCCAGGATCTCCTGATAAATTCTCATCCCAATTCCAAGCCCCTATTGCAGTAATAGCTGCAAGCATATATCCGGCGTGAGCAACTGATGAGTAAGCCAACATTCTCTTCGGGTTGGTACTTCCTAGAGCTGCTAGATTACCCCAGGTCATTGTAATCACAGATAATAANCCTAGAAGTACAAGCCAAACTGTTCCATCTTCACTTGATTCTGGAGCTGCTATAATCAGTAATACTCTGAGCAAACCGACAATTCCCATCGCTTTACTTGCTGTAGCAAGAACTCCAGCAACAGGNCTACTAGCACCTGAGTAAGCATCAGGGGCTGCAAAGTGGAAAGGAGCAGCACTAACTTTGAAGCCAAAGCCAACTAATACGAATCCAATCGCAATCATTGGAAGTGCTTCGCTGCCGGAACTAGCAAATGTTGTTGCTAGAACATCTAATTGTAGAGAACCAGCCCATAGATAGAGCATCGACAAACCATACAACCCTACACCAGAAGCAACTGAACCGACAATGAAATACTTCATCCCTGCCTCTGTTCCAGCCTTGGTTTCCTTAAAGAAACTGACAAGCACATAAGTTGAGAAAGATGCAAGTTCAAGTCCAATGAAAAGAACGAATAAATCCTGTGCTAATGCAACAATAGACATACCTATAGCACATGTTACCATCAAAATATAGAAGTCACCTTGTCTGCGGTTATTGTATAAATCTTCAGAGGATAATTTTGCTCCAATGCCTTTGACATCCATTCTATTCATAGATGCAAATGCTGCTAAAGTCAAAGCACCGAAAAATACCAATTCAAATACTCTGCTAAAGGCATTTACCATCAGTATTTCAGTTCCTCCTTCACTAACTATTGCGGTTCTTTCAACTCCATCTTGGAATGAAAGTATGGACATCAGGAAAGCTGTACCGAGAGTTATTACTGCGATCCAAGAAGGTAATCTTGGGTCACTGGTAAGTTTGAATCTATTACCACCAAATAACCAATAAACTCTGGTCTGAGTTCCTGGAACCCTAAATTTACCAGTTCCAAGATTTGGAACAATAATCAATAGAATCAAACCTGCAAATAGAATTAGTTCAGGACATAAAGCGGANATGAAACCTTCACCAAATGGTTCTACTGTCTTCAATGTAGACATATCAGGCACCTCCCTTTCCAACAAATANAATTAAGCCATTGAAAATTTGTTTTGTCCAATCGTCCATCATATCTAAGGCAATCCAAGGCATTATTCCAAATANGATTGTAAAGAAGGCAAGTAAAATCATAGCAAATTTCTCTGGATTAGAAATATCCGGAATCGCTTTTCCACGCATCGATTCTGGAGGTTGTGTATCAGCCCCTCCTTCGAAAATTGTTCTTTGCATGGACCATAGATAGTATGCTGCAGTCAATGCTAATACAAGTGCAGGACCAACCATCCACCAGATACTCCATCCATCTAATGAAATTAAATGCCAAAGTGCGATTAACATCATTATTTCTGCTACAAATCCTGCAAGAAGTGGAAGNCCCAAAGAAGCCATCCAAGCAAACATCATAGATGTTGCAAGCCATGGAGAATGCTTAGCCATTCCCCGCATTGCACCAATTTCCATACTGTGATAATGATGCTTGAAAGCACCACATACGGCGAATAACATTGGGCTAATAATTCCGTGTGCAAACATCATGAACAATGCAGCAGCCCATCCCATAGGTTGCATTGTAGCAATACCAATCAAAATAACACCCATGTGTGAAACCGATGAATAAGCAACCATCTTCTTCAAATTGGTTTGACCTAAACAGACAATTGCCCCCCAGACCAAAGATACTATTCCGATGATCATTAATGCTAACTGGAAGTGATAGAGAGCGTGAGGGAATAAACTTAGAGGAAGTCTAAACATTCCATAGGCACCCATCTTCAGCATTACACCTGCTAAAAGCATAGAACCGCCTGTAGGTGCTTGAACGTGAGCGTCGGGCAACCAAGTGTGGAATGGTACTGCTGGAAGTTTTACTAAAAATCCAATCATTAGCATAACAAACAAAATATTCTGCATTGTCTTTCCNANGAACCAGTTATCTCCAGCATTTGCTGTTCTAGCAGAATCTATCAATTCTGGAATAGAGAANCTTCGACCTGTCATAGAACCTGCAGAAGCAAGAGTATTCGGCTCTTGTAAGAAGTATAGAGTAATTAGACCGAGTAACATAACTACAGAAGCAGTAAATGTGTAAATGAAGAATTTCTGAGCAGCATACTTTCGGTCTTTTCCACCCCACTTGAGAATTAGGAAGAACATAGGGATTAGAGTTAACTCCCAGAAGATATAGAACATGAATAAGTCTAGAGATACNAATACTCCAATTAAAGCTCCACCCATCATCAAAAGAAGAGGGAAATAAGTAGCACCATATTTCTCATTCCATGTAGCAATTATTGTAACAGGTAACAAGAAAGTTGTCAACCAAACCATAGGGAAAGATAAGGCGTCTAATCCTACAGTCCAATTTATTCCTAAAGAATCAATCCAAGAATAGGTTACAAAGAATTCATAATCATTGAATGCNATATCCATCCATGATACATCTCCAAAGTATCTGAAAAACATNCCTGTTGTTAGTGCTAACATAACTAGTGAGAAGACAAGACATGCCATTCTAACCGGATTGACCAATCCNTCCCTAACNCGCGGAGATGCATTGGATACGAAGCCCAATAAAATCATACTAGATACTAATGGGAATGCAACTAAAGGAATAGAAATCCAATCATTCATTCAAGCCACCCCCCACAATAAAAAGAAAATCGCTAAAGTACCAACAGAAACCATCAGGATGTAATCTCTTGCTGAACCAGTTGTCATCGAACGAATGATACTTGATAGAGACTGAGAACCAGATTCAATATTCTTAATCGTTCCATCGATTACAGATGAATCTACCTCTGCTGATTTATTGGAAAAGGCTGCAACGATTTTCAACATTGCCATGTCATAGTAGTGATCGAAGTATAATCTCTGTTCAAGTGCCCTAGTTAGACTAGAATTTGCTATAGAACTGTTATTGAAATTGAAGCGATTGTAGACCCAAGCATTCAATCTAATTACTGGTCTCATCCAAGGCTTAGTCTCTTCTCCTTCAGCCAAATTACCACCATAAAGAGCCATTGCGAGACCTGGCCCTAATATTGCACCAATTGCAATTGCTATGTATGTAATGATAAAGAAGAAGGCATCACTATTTGCGAATGCATGTTCCATTTCATAAGCGATTCCTTCTAGTAAATTCTTCTCCGAAAGGAAACTGTATTCGCTGTCTGGTGCCCAGTGNGTAAAGCCCATTCCAGCAAACAAAATAGCAGATAAAGATACGAAAGTCAATACAAATAATGGAATCTTAATCCATGTATTAGTTGGTCCAACATGGGCTGCAACCTCATTATTCGGTTTACCAGCGAAGGTCTTTAACCACATTCTAGACATATAGAAACCTGTCATACCTGCGCCGATTAACACGCACATTGCAGGAATTAGGAATCTAGGGTCGTCTTGTGCGACTCTCCAGGCATTAGCAATAATTCCCTCTTTGGACCAAAACCCTCCGATTAGTGGTAGACCCATAATAGATGCTGAACCAACTAACATAGCGGTTGCAGTAAGAGGCATTTTAGATGCTAATCCNCCCATATTATCCATTGACTGAGCATCGAACTCCTCATCGTGGTGATCGTCNTCATGGTGTCCATCACCATGGTCGTCGCCATGATCGTCGTGGTGGTGTAAGTGGTGATGTGCATGATGAACTTCGTGAATTACTGAACCNCTTGCCATAAACAGCATTCCTTTTGCCATTGCGTGGTTGAAAAGGTGGAATAGCGCAGCACCAAAGGCTACAATTACAATATAATGCGCTTTACTATCATTATGCCAATCCAAGGTATTGGCTAGGTACATTGCACATCCTAAACCTGTGAAGATATATGCCAATTGACTCATAGTTGAATAAGCTAATACCTTCTTCAAGTCGTTTTGGACAAAGGCAATTGCTGCAGCCATGACTGCAGTAATTCCACCGATTAATGCTATTATGAATGCTAAGTCTACAAGTTCTCCGTTAAGTGCTTCAGCNCCGAAGAATGGGAACATTCTAGCAACAAGATATAGTCCAGCATTTACCATNGTNGCAGCGTGAATNANNGCAGATACCGGNGTTGGCCCTTCCATAGCATCTGGCAACCAAACGTGTAATGGGAATTGTGCGGATTTACCAACCGCTCCAATAAACATCATTCCAAGTGCCCACTGTAAGGTACTTGAGGATTCAGCGGCTACTGCGGCAATATTCGCTTCATCAAATACCACTGCGTAGTCTAGAGAGCCAAATAGGTCCCACATCATTACAAGACCAATCATTAAGAAAACNTCACCNATACGTGTTGTAAGGAATGCTTTCTTTGCAGCATAAGCAGCACTCGGTTTTTCNTAATAAAAGCCNATGAGTAAGTATGANCAAAGACCCATNATTTCCCAGAAAATGAATAACCAAAGGAAGGAATCAGCAAGAACCATTCCTAACATACCGGAACAGAAAAGAACGAATTCTGCGTAAAATCTGTGGTTTTTATTATCGTTGATTGGATCAGTATTCATATACCCAACACTGAAAATATTAATCAAAAGACATAGGAANGATGCTACAAATAATAGCATAACTGTGACGTGGTCAACATATATTCCAAACCCGAAGGTNACTGGTTCCAAAACGCCTCCATCCCAAACATTGGTATTTACCCATAGAAGATTGAATGAGTCTTTGATTCCTGAAAAGCTACCTATGTGGTCTTTGATAAGTAGTAAAGAAATAATTAGGCTAGCAGCCATTACAGGTAGAGCAATCAAGCCACCCTCTTTCAGATTATTTTTCCAAAATGGGTTTCTATTGAATACATAACCAAGGAATAGAATTACTGGGAAAGCCAACATTGGTAGAAGAATGATAAGTGGCGCATATTGAATCATATCGCTGTCCAGAATAACATTAGAACTTGAACCTGCCATTATCTCACCTCAGTTTTTAAGGACGTCCACATCGTCCAATGATATCGATTCATGCTTACCATACATTGCAAGGAAAATTGCTAATCCTATAGCAACTTCACTTGCAGCAATTGCAATTGCAAAAATAGTGTAAATCCAGCCAGTNGCATCTCCGTGATGAACAGCAGCAGCGGCAAATTGCATATTGGCAGCATTCAACATTAATTCAATGCACATTAGAACAATTATTGCATTCTTACGAGTAAATGCCCCAGCAAGTCCAATAATGAATAATAGGGCTGAAAGGGCTGAAACCCATGATGGATCGATCATTCCTCTTCACCTCCAAATTCCCAGAGAAGGTTTTCTCTTCTCTCATCACGAACTAAATATGCAGCACCAATCATTGCAATAGACATCAAAACCCCAAGCATTAACAGTGGTAATGCCCATTCATTAAGCATAATATCTGCTAAGGCATTTGTTGTTGGTTCACTTTCACTTGAATTATCCCATACTTCGTCAGCGCTTAATACTGAAACCAGAATCATCCCAAGCGCTAGTAGGCCAATTCGAGTTACAAGAGAAAGAAATTTCATTCGAAATCCTCCTCAAGTATTTGTCTTCTAGTGAGCATAATGCCGAATAATACTACAAGTCCAACGCTGGCAAGATAAACTAAAATCTGAATTGCAGCAAGGAATTCAGCACCAAGNAGGATNAANATTCCAGAGACCGCCATAAAACAGAATATCAATGAAAGCATGGAGTGAGCAACTCTTTGAGCCAAAATAAGTCCCAAAGCACCACCTATAGTTATGGTGGCAAACAGGAAGAATACACCTGCTTCGACAATTGCTCCAACGTCCAAATCAGGCACTCTCCTTAGCAGCTCTCGCTGCTTTCTTCGCTCTCTTNTCNCGCTCTTTATTGGCGCGCTTTGCTAGNTCTGAATCNACTGCTTCTTGATGAACTGATGGTAGAACACGAGTTCTACTTGCATCGAACCAAAGGTCTTGTCGTGTGAAACCAGACATACCATCATACTCATTTGTCATGAAGAAAGANGTAAACCCACAGGCTTCCATACAAAGGCCGCAAAACATACATCTTCCCATATCGATACGTCCAGAAACAATTTGGTCATCTGCTACAAATAATTCTGAGGTCTCGACTTCTTGTTCAGCTCCTGAATCATTCCAACGAACTGTAGCNGTATTTCCTGAAAGGTCTAAAATTTCAGCAAACCTCCATTGATCTGGAGTGTCAGAATGCGCTGTTACGTGNTTAAAGTCCTCTAGTGANTCTGTAACTTCGACAATTTGTTGAGCAGCATAACCTCCGACTTCTAATTCGGAACCCATTCCACCATGCTCTCCGTCTGCTCCATCCAAAACATCTACNCGAAGTTCGGTTGTCATGTGNAGGCAATCGTTAGGGCAGGCCGTAACACATAATTTNCATGCAGTACAAGTTTCCCAAATTACACCAATTCTACCATTATAATTTCCTGGAACGAAAAGCCACGGTTCCATATCCTCTAATCTTTCATANGGATATTGAACTGTTTGAGGCTTCCATAATGTAGGGAATAAATCTGAAGTTACTCTGTCAGGCGCAAATTCTTGTTGAGAAATATCGTTGAATTNAGCGTTCTTTGAGGCCCTNGATGCTGAGCCATCATCTAAGAATTCAGGATGGGTNGTGTTGTGATAGCCGCCTGATAGACGCTTCCCGAAGATTTTACCAAAGATNGGGAATGTTCGTAATGCTGTAATCAGGGTAATCTTAAACGGGTACCAAAATAAGTTTCTAAAATTCGGTTTTGCATGTGGATGCATTGGCATAATTTTCACCTCACTCCTGCCCCGGGACATATGTTCCCGCAGGCTTATCTGTATAGACATGGAACATACGTTCCGTATTTCCGCTCTTATCTTCATCATTCAGCATAAGGAAGAAAATTCCAAGCCAAATTATGGTCGTAATGACGGGGATTAGGAATGGGATNCCGAAAGCATCCCAAGATGTTCCCCCATAAGCACTGTCGGCAAGTGCAGTAGGGTCAAAGAAGTATAATCTGTAAACAGCGGAAAGAACTAGTTGGAATACAGCNAATGGNAGTAAAATTCTCCAACCGAATTCTAAGATTTGNTCGGTTCTNATTCTAGCAAGTGAAAATCTAGCCCAAACGAATACNAAGAGGAATACAAGCCAAGATTTGATCAATACAACAACNGCTCCTGGAATTAAAACATANAGGTCGCCAAGAATTGGTATTGTACTAATTAGTCCTTGGAACGGTAAGTGCCATCCTCCAAGGAAGAAATGGGTGAATAAGAAACAAGCAGCATAAGTTCTGATATATTCTGCCATGAATAACATACCAAATCTCATTCCACCATACTCAGTCCACCAACCTTCGACAAGTTCAGCCTCTGCTTCNGGCATATCGAACGGGACTCTTTCCACCTCAGCAATCATAGTGAGCAGGAATAAGCCTGCACCCAAAGGCATCAAGAATAAATTCCAGGCTCCTGCAGAATGCTGGAAATGAACGCTTTCAATAATATTGAATGTCCCAGACAATACTGCAACCGAAAGTAAAGTCAGTAAAAGAGGTATTTCATAAGCAGTCAACTGCGCTGCAGAACGAATACCGCCAATCAATGTATACTTGTTATTAGATGACCATCCTGCAAAGAAAACTCCTATCGGAGCAATACCAAAAATAGCAATTGCATACAGTATGGAGAGTTCGGGATTAGTCGCATAAATCCCNCTAGATAAAGGAATAATTCCAAGGATTAACAGTGTTGAAGAGACGATTAGGAATGGTGAAACTTCAAAAATTAACTTGTCAGCTCGCTGCGGAACCATGTGTTCTTTGAGGAGAAATTTCATTCCATCGGCCACNTTCTGGAAGAAACCNGGGAATATTGAATACCCCATCCAAGACCTGTTATTGACTCTGTCAACAGTTGCAAACTTCTCATCTCTATTACCGAATTTCTTATTCAAGAATTTGTTTACTGCGCCGACTGGTTTGCCAAGGCCNAATGGTAACATATTCCACCAATCGCCAGCAGTAACGCCGTTTTCTCCGACCCATAATGAACGTAAAGCGGTAGTAGCACCTCTTCGGTCATTCATTCTAGCAACAGCCTTCCTCTCAATCCAAAGTATAGCGAATTGAGAGAAGAAAAGCATCAAAAATACAATATTGACTACGGCAAAGGTTGCTAATCCAAATGCGATTTGTCCTGAACTATCCTCTAAAGGAGTTCCTTCCAATAAGGGAGGTATTGTCTTTTCAACAAGGTCGAAAATTAACCCCCTTAAGTCGTATGCATCATCCATAGTATCACCTCAACGATCTGTTTCTCCGATACATGGGTCAAAACTACCCATAATTGCCGGTATATCGGCGACTTTGTACCCAATCATTGTCTTGGCTACAAATGGAATTGTGATAAACATAGGAGAGCGAATAGATACTCTGTAAGGATTCTTNCCACGCCCTTCACCTCCGCCTAACAGGTAGAATTGAGATGCGCCTCTGGTACATTCATAATTNCTGAAGCCNGTTGCACCTTCTGGAGCTCTAGTAGGCGCTTTTTTGTATATCATTTCATCNCCATTGGCGTAATTTGTATTCTTGCCACCTGGTATTTTTTCGATTGCATCCAAAACCATTCTACAGGATTGTCGCATCTCTTCCATTCTGACACGATAACGGTCATAACAATCAGCACCCTTGACCGAAGTAGGTTTTTCTACGGCAGGCTCCCAATCGATTTCGTCGTAAACCGAATATGGGTGTGCCCATCTAACGTCGTAATTTACTCCTGCAGCCCTAACATTAGGCCCTGAAACTCCTGCGGACACCATCTCTTCTGCATTAGCATAACCAACACCCTGTAATCGGACTAGCCAAATGGTTGATTCNTCAAGCATCATTTCGTATTCTTCGATTCTTCGCTCGAACAGTTTGACTTTAGCAATCATTCTATCGGCAAAACCAATTGGAATATCTCTCTTAACTCCACCAATTCTTGGGTAGTTGTAGTGCATTCTTGAACCTCCTAGTTCTTGCAATAGGTCGAGGAACATTTCTCTGTCTCGCATNCACCAAGTCATCAAGGTCAAATTGCCTATGTCTGGCCCAAATGCGCCCAGCCACATCAAGTGAGAAGCTAGACGNTGTAATTCAGCAGCAATCAAACGAATATATTCTGCTCTTTCAGGCACTTCTGCTTCTAGTAAATCTTCAGCAGCATAAATGTATGAATTTGCCCAAGTCATTGCGCTAACATAGCAAAGCCTGTCGCAGTATGGCGTGACTTGGGTGAAATCTCTAGATTCGCAGATTTTCTCAACACCGCGATGGATGTATCCTAGTTCCGCTTCTGTGTCGACAACTGTCTCTCCGTCTACTTTGACTCTCAGCGTCCATAAACCATGCGTCATAGGATGCTGCGGGCCCATTGTAATCCACATTTGTGCCNTAATATCGCCTCACTTAACGCGGCCCTCGTCCGCAGGTTTTCGGCCAAAGCCTTGAGCATCGTCATACATTTCATTATGATCTTGATATCGGATTTTGTGTTGTTTCTGTAAGGGATGGAAACCTTCAGGACTATCGTGAGGATTTAGGACTCTGTGCATGTTATTATGCCCCTCAAATTTAATCCCAACTAAATCCCATGTTTCTTTTTCGTTCCAATCGGCACCCACCCANATATGTTGAACGGTTGGAACTACTGGTGAATCATTATTCTCTAGAGGAATTAGTACTTCGAACTCCATTGGAATCAGTTTTCCGTCGAGTTTTTCTGCAACNTAAACTGTACTTGTATCGGGTAGTTGGTCGGTAATCGGTTGTCGTAGAAAATGATAAGCAACTTCCCACCCTCTTTCATCAGGGCCATCTGGAAAATGGGTGCCTGTGACCATTGAGCAATAATTTACTTCTAGGTCAAAACGCATCCATTTTGCTAAAGCTTGCCAGTGTTGTGGAGGTGTTGTAATTCTAATAAATGCGAATTTTTTTGCATTTGAATGGTGTTCTACTGAGGCAACAATTCCTGAACCGGAGAATCTAGCATTTATNGCTTCAAGACACTCATTAGCAGCCTCAATGTTTTGAGATGCAGTGATAGTGGTCCCCATTTTACTCATCTCCAACTATGATTGGCTTTTCGCTCTCTCTTTGAGAACTTGGAGCACCGCCAATTTTGATAATCTTTTCACGAAGAAGACCAAATCCATCGATTAGTGCTTCTGGCCTAGGTGGGCANCCAGGAATGTAAACATCGACTGGAATCACAGTATCTACGCCTTCTAGGATATTGTATGATTGGAAGTATGGCCCTCCAGAAATAGCACATTCNCCCATTGCTATGCAGTACTTAGGCTCTGGCATTTGCTCCCAAAGACGGACGATTTTATCTGCGAATTTCTTTGATACTGGCCCGTTAACCAGCAAGACATCGGACTGTCTAGGTGATGAACGGAATAGAACTCCAAATCTGTCNCCATCAAATCTTGGAGTTGCTGCTGCTGCCATNTCAATAGCACAGCACTTTATCCCAAGGTGAAGAGTGAACAAAGATTTTCTTCCAGCCCAATTGAAAAATCGNCCAGCAAGAACGCTTAGAAATTGCTTGATTTTTGTTACCTTGAGTGCTTCATCGGTAACTCCNCCGACCATTTCAACCAAGGCTCTGCTGTTGAATGCTGCAAAATTTTCTCCTGTATCTGCCATTGTTTCACCTCAAATGTAAATTCGCCCTCGCTTCCTGAAAACATACCAAACGCCAAGTGACATTGTAGCAAAAAATCCACTGAGAACTAATAACGCATTTTTCGCTTTAGAGACAGCGCTTTCTCTAGCACTGTCTGAGAGATCTTGCGCAGTTGCATCAGAGGCCACAAAACCTCCCAAAACTAAGAACATAAAGGCGACATCAAAAACCAAGAAAATAATAGCATACCAATAATATTGAAAGTGGAATTGAATCATTGCATCTCCAACCGGCTCACTTCCACATTCGAATGTTGTTAATCTTCGAGGATATAGGCTGTGGTCTTTTTCATAACCTTCCAAAAGATAGGATTTGGTAATGTGAGGTCTGGCAGGGTCAACGCGTGGTCTAACGACCCATGTGATGATGAAATTGGTTAATGGCATAAGGATGCCAACAAGCGTCAAAAAGCCTATTGAAAGGTATGCGCTAGGTACCGATTCTAATCCGGACATTTGTTCACCCAGTTGCAAAGCATACGCTCAGCAATCTTTCCAATAATTACCCCTCAATAAGGGTTGCCAAATCAAAGTTATTTTTCAACCGGCGATTATGACCTAAATACGGCTTAATTTGATTGAATAATTAAGCCGATTTCCCAAACCAAATAGTCCAGGAATCATTCATTGAATTTTGTAATAAAGACCAAATCTTGTAACTCGGGAAAACGAATATCCAAGTCACAACTAGATAGAATATTGCTAAAATTGGCGTTGAAAGAAAAGATGGGAATGTCGCAACTGTTGGGATCATAAATAACGCCCCTAGCAAGAATACCACAGCACCTAGTGCAGGGAATACTATAACTCCGAGAATGAACCAAATAATTGGAGAACTGCTGGACAGCTTTGTTTGATGCATAGTTTTCGATTCCAACGCTCTGACATTTCCAATCAACTTGAAAAACCAATAAATATTGAAAAATGGTATTATGAAGAACAATAGATTCTTTGCCCCACCTGGTCCAATTTCAGCATTATTCTTCAGCTCTTCGCCCCATTTGAATAATGCTACAAGCGGATATAATCCTAAGGTTAGAGGTGTNAAAATAAGCCATTGCATGATTGGATTCCTGTATGGAATTGGGCTAACCCTAACTGACATTTTTCTCACAAATCCACTTTCTTTTGCGCTAGACAATTTTTCAGAATAAATTAATTGACGCTTTGCAGATGATTTTGCATTCATGTCTCTGAGTGTTGGCTTTGCTCCTTGATATATCACTCCTAGGAATATCAAAATTATGATTAAATACATTCCAGATTTGATATGTTCTTGTTGAATCCCNAGTCCAAAGGCGCCAGCATAAGGTTCACCAAGTACAGAGAACTCAATATTCTCTCTATCAATTACGCCCGTTTCGACAGGCTCAACTGAAAGTGTAAAGGAGAAATTATCTTTCACTTCTGCCTCNTAAGAAGGTCTTACATCAACTACAAGTCCAATTGATTCTCCNACATCCAGCCAACATGTTAAGCCATCTGAATTGGATGAACAAGAGCCATTTGCGTAGTCTAGAGAAACCGACCAACCACGGAGTCCTTCTGGNGTCAAGACATTGAATTGAGTCCTAACATTTCCTTGATTGATAGCGTCTACTAAGATTGTTTTCTTATCAGGATACTCAAGAGTATAATGTAAGTCTACATCAGAACTGAATTGTATATCATAAATGGTTTGAACTTCTAAACTCAATGATGTATATCCTGTGCGATCTGCAGAATTAGATTCACTAGTAACTATGATTTCTAAAATTCCGCTATCGCCAGTAACTGCACCTGGATTAACTTCTATTATCAACTGGAACTGTTTTTTGTATTTCATTGCTTGAAGTTCTGTCTTGCCAATCTTCTCTTTCTCAGCATTTATTCCATTTTCAGAATACGAATGAATTAGGTTTCCTTCGTCATCTAATTGGAATGAATTTGTAGTAGAATTCCAAAGACCATAGCCTCTTTTAATCTTGAATTTTTCATCTATATCGACAATTTCACCATCGAGCATTAGTTCTCTAGTTGCTATTCCTTCTAGGCCATTGATTTCAAATACAGCATAATCATAATTCTCATCACCAGTGTTTTCAATCCATAAATCGAACATTGCTTCACCCTCAGGAGGTAATACCAATGTTCCGACTCTGTTATCAATCGATATGCCGTCAAAGTCGCCGTCTCCGAATCTAATATCCATGGAGTAATTGACATCTGAACGAACTGCTCTAAACTTCTCCAATCGCTTATTATCAGGCAAACCATCAGAATTATCATCGGCAGAATTGGAGTCTCCAAGATTAGTAATTTCGACGTCAATATCGGTAAACTCCCAATTCTCAGTACCTACTTTGACTCTTACATTTAGAGTGATTACAGCGGTTTCTCTAGCATCGATTGTAAATTCTGTTTGCTGATTTCCTTCTTCATCGGTATACCAATTTTCCCAATTTTCGGAATTTCTCTTAGTGTAAAATCTAAAGTTATCTTCATTATTACCAAGATTTTCAACTGTGATTGGGAATAAAAGAATAGTGTTAGAGCGGCCTGTCTGATTTTGTCCTCGCTCGACTTCCATGCCATGTGTTTCTTTGACTGTGACTGTCAAAATCTTAGTTTGGTAAGCTTGCCCTCCACCATTAGGTAAAACTGAGAAAGTCAATTCAATACTTTCAGTTGCAAGTGCGTCTTCAGGAACTGAAACAATGAAGTCGACGCTTTCCGACTTGCTTGAACCATGTTTAGAGCCAACAGTAACGCTAGATTGGTCAAGTGAAATCGACCATCCAGAAGGAGGTGAAGAGACTGTAATTCTAAGAGTGTCTTCACCATTTCCGGTATTGGTCACAGTTAGACTAGAAGTTCTATTCTCTCCAGGCTCAATAGGACCTAGGCTAGAGGTTTGTAGACTTAGAGAGGCGCCATAACTTTGGCCTAAAATTACGGTAAATTGTTTGACGCATTTTAGAGANTTNCCATCTTTTGCTTGAACTGTAATTTGAGTTTCAGATCCAGCGCTTCTTGAATCATCAGGCTCTACTTCCAAATCAAATGATTTGGTTCCATCACCNTCATCATAAGGCAATAATCCACTAGATGGTCCATCGAATGATACCCATTTATTGCTGCCAACACCTGGGTCTCCAGTAATTGACATGCCAACAGACCAGTCACTATTTCCTTCGTTAGTCAACGTTGCANTTANAGTTCCNACATCGCCAGGATTGAGGTTTAGGTTNGTTTTTGATAAACTCATTGAACANTCCTTTANCACAGGAACTTCTAGTTCGAAATCCACTGTATCAGTAGCGTTTTGAGCAGGATTNGAGCCAGAAACGGTTCCTGTTAATTCCCAACAGTAGTCATTTGCTTGCTGGCCATCGGGGACTTCCACCTCTACGGTTACTTGCTCAGTTTCNTCTACATCTAATGCAACATTGGTTTCGCTAAGNGTTACTGTAAGGTCTTGAGGATTACTGCATCCGCTATCTGTTACTTCTTCCAATACCAAATCTATTGATTGGTTNGTCTGACCTGTATTTTCAACAGTAATGTAGTATGTCACAGTATCTGAACCTGCACCTAGGGATTTCTGTTGTGAATTTCTTTCTTCGATATTATCGAAATATAGATCAACACCGAATAATGCACTTCCTGAACCATCCCCGGCAGTTGTTGAAACTGTTTCTGTTGAAGGCTCGGGAGCAGCAGGGTCAGGCGTTCCGGTTGAAAGTACGATTGTAGCAGTGACGGTTGTATCACAGGTTGATTCAGGCTCTACATTTTGGGCCAAGGTAACATTCATAGTCGTCTCTTCTGAAGAACCTGCTTCAATTTGACCTGGAATTTGGAGTATAGTTGTAGTATAACCATTACAATCTTCACCAGGTTCATTACTAGCCTGAAGATTTACAGAAACTGGATCAGACCCTGTGTTGTAAATTACTACAGTATACTCTCCTGACTCCCCTGGATTAACTTCCATTGAATTAGGTGAAACATTTAGATTGATACTAGGTGCTGCAGCAACATTTGGAGCAAGTAAAGGAAGTACGGAGAATAGCATTAGCCAAATCAGGAAAATAGCGCCACGATGGGTAGATTTCTGCGGTTTTCCTCGGGGGTCCATGACCCCCGGTGGAAGACTTACTATCAAAAGCCTACCCTTTGTTGTTCATCAAAAAATATGNTGAAATGGTTTAACCATCAATAAAATCAGAGGTTGGNCCAGAGCAACTNATGCACTTTTCAAGATTTGAGATACTACAGGACTCATGACCTTCACCATGATATCTAGCTCCACATGAAGGACATCCAAGAACGGCTCCTTGAATCGAACCTCGGCAAGACCAACATATTGGAAGAGGCGCTTGATTTTCTTCAACAACTTNTTGGTCAACTTCTGGAATAGGTGCCGGAATTACTGCAGGGATTACTGCTGGAACTGGCGCAGTTATTGCAGCCGCAGGCGGCGCTATTTGTGGTAAATTTTTAGGAAGAGCCAACGGCCGATTAGTAAACTGATTTCCAGCCATTTGCCTAGGCGGTAAAGGCATCATTGGNTGCTTCTTTTTTGATTTCAATAAAGCAACACTCATTCCNATAATGGCGATTACTACAACTATTAGCATTACACTAGTGATTATTTGGCCTGTGCTTCCAAAAGAGTCTGAAGATTCGCCAGTAGAGGAAACATTGAATCTAAACTCGGTAGATTGTGGCGAATCTGAGGAACTAAANTCTAGTTTAATGGATGAAAACCCTGGTTCATTCGCGGTAACTTTAATTCGTACGAGTACTGATTCTCCAACTTGAAGGTCAACTACATCATTTGCATCTAATTCGATATCCCAATCGTCTTCGGATGAAACCTCAAGTCGATGATTGAAAGGGATATTNCCAGTATTTGTAGCCATAATTTGGATTAATTTTTCCTCATCAGTCTCAAAAGTATTTGACGATAAACTACCCCATGTAATTTCTTCAACACCAGCTACATAAAGCGAAATTGTTTCTGAAAACTGTGCCCCACTACCCCCTAAAGTCAAAGTGAAAGAGGGTTGTGNGTATGGTTCAGCTTTGGGATCTATNATCACTGCACAGTCCATNTCCGTCTTATCATTGAGCCCAAGTACAGTATTTATCGCATTACAACTTACTTCTAAGTCTTCATCGCTCTGTATTTCAATCTCAGGCGTCCAATCGATATCTTCTAGATTGCTTAATTCCCAATTATAAATCAAAACTTGACCTGCATAGTGGCTACCTGAACCGAGATATGTCGAATACTGTTCTCCGCTTTCATAAATCAAATTAGTGAATTTCAAAGATGGTTTAGCAAAAATTTCTACTTCTAAAATTTCATTCCAAGAGAATCTATCAGAACCATTATCCAAATTCATNGTTATCTGTCCTGTTTTCGCACTTTGTCCAGCGTAAAGAGAGAGAATGTATATCCTTGATTCTCCAATATCGAGATTAAACGGTGATGCCCCTTCAATAGTTTGAATACCTTGAGGTAAAAAGAAAGATGGATAAAGTCTAACATCAACATTTCCTTTGTTTTCTATCGAATAAATTAATGCAAATTCAGTATCTGGAAGTACTTTATTCATCTGAGAATCTAGNCTTATCTCTATTGATTTAACTGCCTCTACCTTAATCGGGACATCAATAATCCAACTCTTAATCGGAGTCGTACGTGAAAGAACATTGATTGAAACAATCCTTTCGACTCCTGCGTCTTGGATTATNTTAGGTGGCTGTATTGTCAAATTCAAGGTTGAGATTTGACTAGTAGGAATTGGTTCAGTACTTATGAAACGNCCCGCTGTATCACCTTCGCCAAAGTAAGCATTCCACCCATTAGGCGGCTGAACTTGAAGATCATAAATCAAATCGGAATTACCTAAATTTTGTACATAAACAGCAAATGTTGTAGGATCAATTGGGTGAACAGGAACAATATCGTAATTATATTCAACATTTACATTTGCTATATCTAGTACTTCTAATTCCAATGTATAAACATTTGATACTCCGTTATCAACATCTAATCCAAACAGTTGTATTTCATAGGTCCCCTTTTGCGGGGTTTCAGGGTGAATCATAGTCACACTGACNGTTTTTGACTCTCTTCCTTCCAACGAAAAGTTCGTTGAAGAAATACCAACATACCATGAAACTTGTTGACCTGTTTGGACGTTTAGTACGCTTTGCTTAGTAATACTAGCATTTATTGGTAGTAAACCGGTATTACTCAAATTAACTTGCCAAGAAGTAGAGGTTTCCAACGGATCTGTTAATGTCGAAACTCTTTGAGGAGAGGAAAATGCAACTCCAGGGGTTGTTACCTCGATAAGAACATCATGACGATTATTTGTTTCNANTGTTTCATCAACTTGATTNTCNGGGTCAATTATGAATGAAATTAATTTCTCNCCAGCANTNTGTGGAGTCCATGTCCAATAGAGGTTCTTTTGGGTGCCGCCTCCGACATCCATATTTTTAGTTTCAACAACTACTCCATTGACTTGTAATACTACATCAAAATAGTCTGATTTCACATTGCCAGTATTTTCAATTGTTGATGTGAAATGTACCTCATCTCCAACTCCGGGAACTTCAATATCCATGCTATAATCTTCAGGAACTACTGCTAAATCAGGCAATAAATCATTGATTCCATGTCCCATCACGGCTAAAGAAAATGGTTGAGAACGACTTCCGCCGTGGAATGTATCTTTCACTTTTACAGTCCACTGACCGATAANTGCTTGGTCTATTAGAACTACTTCCACATTATTGACATTATCTGCAGAACCACCAGTGGTTGAACGGCCATTGGCAAAATCATTACCAAGATACACATTACCATTTGGATCTGTGACTTCGAGATCGAAATTATTGACAAGTTGTTTATTGGAACTTGTTGATGCATACTCATCAGACCATGTTAAAACAGCCTTGAAAGCATCGTTTGCTACGTCGATATCAAAATCATATGATTTAGAATTACCAGTTGCTGAAAGCAATGACCTATCATCGACCCAAATTCCTTGTCCGTCAACAGGTGCTAAGGAATTTCTAANATTTATTCGGCCCCATCCCTCGTCGTTGTTTGGAATATCTCGGGAACCTACATCTTCAGCACCTAGAATTAATAATGCTTTAACTAGCGCTCCTTGAGGCGATTCTCGTAGAGCNATCTCCTCAAGATATTGTCTAATCATGGCTGATGCGCCAGCAGCATTTGGGGTCGCCATTGATGTCCCTGTATACTCTAGATACCATTGACTAGACCATGTATTTCCACCAGTGTCTCCAGCTTCTTGTGCCTTACAAGAGCGGACATAACCTCCAGGAGCAAGAACATCTGGTTTTATTCTACCATCATCAACTGGACCTCTAGATGAACCTGACATGATTGTATCTGGGGCGCCTGAATATCGATTTTGATGCATTCCAACGGTCACAGAATTTTTAGCAGTACTTGGCGGACCGATAGTATCTGGATTAGGTCCATCATTCCCAGCAGCAAAAAGAATTGTTAATCCTTCAGCACCATTGTAATATCTATCATAATAATTTGCTCTATCATCGACATCTTGGCTTTCTGATGTATATCTTCCATAGATGTTATTTCCACCGCTACCCCACGAATTAGTGTGTGTTCTAGCGCCGTCATTGTAAGCAGAATTTAGTAAATAATTCAAGGAAGGAGATTGGAAATTCCCAGTGTTATCGTTTTCCATCGCTTGAAAATATAGGTCTGCTTCAGGAGCAACACCGGTATACCCTCCTCTGAAACCATCACCTAAGATAGTGCATGAAACGTGAGTTCCATGCCCAGACCATTTATCGGCAGTGGAACCGTCATTGATTACGTCATAATTACCAACTACTCTATTTCCAAAATCTCCATGGTCATCATCTAGCCCAGAATCTGCAACTGCAACCGTTTGATTAGAACCATCTAAATCAGAATTGAAATAAATTTTCATNGTNCCTGTTTTCATATGACTTCCAGCTTGATTATTATCAATGGTAAACTGAGGATTAAATCTAAGTGAGTTAACCGATGGCTGAATCATAATCGAGGCTATATCACTAGTTTTCAATGAGCCTTCATATCTTCCTTCATCCCAATGAATAGTATCTTGGAGTGTTAATTCTGCAACATCTGCTACATCTTGAAANAAATTATTNCCATATGAATCTGTGAAAGAAANTGATTGTTGAGGGCCTAAGTCATTTCTCCAACCCTGTAATCTCATAGTCTGTCCAATTAGGGATTGTTCTCCTTCCTCAAGTAATAAAATATCTAATATTTCACCTTGGGTGAAAAGTGCCAAAGGAACTGAATGAAAACTAGAGATGACATCTAAATTTTGAGCCTCCATCAAAGCCATAGGAGTTCCTTGGACAATCAATCCCGAAGGATAAATAAAATCTCGAATGGTTAAACCTTGGATTTCATTGAGTTTTTCTCTCGATTCTAATAGGTTGACTTGATTAGAAATGAGCAGAAGGTTTAGATCTGGTCTGGATTGAAGCATTTCAACTGGTACAGGCCGGTTCAAAATTAATCCATTATCATCGAAAATACCGATTGATGAATCAGCATAGACCTCTCTTTGTTCTAGAGTTTCAGTGTAGTCATAAATCCCCTTAGCATCATTATACACCCCTTCTCTCAAATCAAATCTAACCCATTCGATTTGATTATATTCATCTTCTGAGGATAAATATTCTTCTTGTTGAGTGAAAAACACTGAGTAACTTTGCAAAACAAATAATGCGACCAAGAGGATTGCTCCCCTAGTAGCGCGACTAGTTTGCATATTATCTTCCCCGACCCGCCCCGCTTTATTGCTTCGGGTCTTTTGGGCTAAAAATCAAGATTAATTTCTATCTTTGAATTCTTCCCATGCCCATTCGCCAACTTCATGAGTTACCAGAATATTTTGCTGCTCGCCATTGTAATCAGTCCACCTTAAATCGACTGCGATTACATAATTTTCCCAAACTGTATAGCCTAAAATCTTCATCTCTAAGTCGTTTCCTGCAACCGAAGAATGTGCTGAAATTGATTCTACATCTATATTCATNGTTTCTAATATCTCGCCATCAAGAGATTGGAATCTAACGTCTAAGGAAACATCAGTAATTTCTCTACTACCTGTATTATGGATTTCAGACATCACAATATGCCCTCCTCTTTGAAGATACAGACTTTCCACCATTACTGAATCTCTTGGAATCACCCAATACCAGCTACTAAAAATTGCCCCAATAAACAGTAGTAAAATTACTCCTGCCAAAGCCACACGGTTTGGAGTTACTTCCTGCTTCAAATCTTCAACAAATCTTGCAGCTTCTTTGGAAGCCTCCAAAATTGCCAACTCATCTTGAGTCATGGTAGTATTTTGGATTGAATCTTCGTGGACTAACATTTCACCATCGCTATCGAAAATTAAATCCTCTTGGCTACTCATTTAATCACCCCAGCATAGCCAAACCACTGGCAATCATTGACGTCATAGGCTCAACAAGTAAAATATGTCTAGTTTCAACAGCACCACCNGTAATTGTTCCTACTACAGAAAGATCTGCTACTACTCCATTTATCCCTAAAGAAGAGGCNGTTGGTATAGGTCCAGTCATTTGTGTGTCAAGCATTACTGCTCTACCATCGAATTTCTTCTCACCAAATATATCAACATAATAACCAGGTTGAGAAGTTACTTGAGCACTTGCGACAATGCGACCTTCGGTTATATCATCAAGGATAATTACAGGATATTCATATGGACCTCTATGAACGTGAATAGTAGCGGATTTCAGGTCTTGTCCAATAAGTTCTACTCTTTGAACAGTCACTCCTGGCATAACTGGCATGTTAGATTGTTTCATGTACAAACTTCTAACTCCTTCNCCAGATGATGCAACTCTCATGCCCCAATCCTCTGTAGTATCTACCTTGAATGTTGACGGCAATCCTTGAGCGATCATCAAAANATCGCCTCGATAATCAACNGCTCTTCCCGCTGCTTCCAAATATAGATCCATATTTTCTGCATTTGAAGTGTAATCCAATGTCATCATACCTTGGAAGGATGTATCTTCTCTAATATTGAATTCATTATCAGGCACGGCACTCAATGACATGATTCCAGGTAGATTTCTCATAAATGCAGTTGCAGGCCACCAATAACCATCAACAAATCGTAATTGTTGAATCATCAATTTATCGATAGAGGTTTTAGACTCAGTCATGAATTCGTCAGGTACTGCTAAATCAATTATGAAAATATCCCCTATTGTAGCAGAGAAGTCCATTGATTGTGGTACTTCATCGATTAAAGTTTCAACCCTAGTTTTCTCTATTCTATCAATAAAAATCCCATGAATTGAATCTAATTTAGACCCTAAGTCATAATTCATATCAACAGTAAATCGAGGCACTGTTAGATTATCCTGTGTGAAAAATACTGCATTTGCAGAAACATCATTAGGTTTTGAAGTATCCAATCCATCAATTACTAAACTCATATCTCTACCTTCAATTCCGTTGATAATAATACTAATTTGCTCTCTTAGAGGATTCCATTGGGACATTGACATATCGATTTCATAAGTAGGAATATTATCTATCATGCGGAAGTCATAATTTAGACTAATAGTACCTGCAGGTAATTGAGGCAACCAAATTTTAGTATGCCAAGANCGCCTAAATTCCAATTCTATGCCTAAACTATCTAACTGGGTTAAATTCAAGCCATTCATCTCAAAACCATAAACAACTCCATCTTCAAGAGCCATTACTAAATCATCAAACTGAGTAATATTTGCACTTAATAGGGCATTTAATACGTCCTGTTGCTCATTGGAATCAATCTTGAAATCGACCAAAGCAGCATCGATTACTGATTTTGAAGATTGCGTTAAAGAAGGCATTCTCGAGACATTGAAATCAATTACTGTAGCCTCAAAAATATTTGCCGAGATCCCATGAGCCCAATCCGGCACTTCTTGGAAATTATCTCCTTTTCTAACATCAATACTGAGATTGAAACTCTCACCTGTCAACAGATTAAGGCCCAAAGCAAAATCTTCTTCATCATCTTCTGTCCCAGCTAAATCTTTGATAAAGTCATAAACAACGTCATTGACTGATGAACCAAAGTCCACTAAATCGCCTAAGAAGAAAGATAGAGCTTCAACACCTTCACCTTCATCAAAATTCGGCAACTCCAATCCAGATGAATCTACGCCACTGGGGAATTCTAGAGTGATATTAGAGGGTAATGGGTCAATTGCAATTCTTCCATTCATTCCAAGGAATGAGTCTTCATAATTGGATTGATCTTCGAGCAATACGTGGAATGGAGATGATTGAGTTCTAATCAATTCGATTTGTGAATTACCTTCAGGGCCTGTTGCATTGGGTACTTGTGGAGAAAAACGTTTCAAACTCAAAACATCTGAAATTTGAAGACTCATACTTGCTTCTGAATTGTCCTCATCAACCCAGAATCTAAAATGGTCTCCATCCATTGTAACAGGATTTGTTGCATTTGACAACTGAATTTGAATTGATTCCATTGATTCACTAGCGGAATATCCCAATGTATCTCCTAATACCAACCCAAAATTAGTAGGCAAGCCATTTAATTTGATTGCATTTTGTTGGGTAGGACTCTTTCCACCATAGGTAATTGAAGAGATTGTTGAACTTGCTTGGTATGTCAAGTCATCAGAAGTCTGTATAATTTGTAAACTAGAGGGTCTATTTGAGAATAAAGCGGATTGAGTAATTGCAGATTCTAAATCTAACCCATCATGTTTGATATGGCCCATTAGTAGTGGGCCCCCATTATCTCCTTTAACCTCTATATCTCGAATATTTGTATCGGGATCATAAGAATATATCACATCTGAAATTCCTGCTATTCTCAAACTCATTGCAACTGGAACGAGCGGGTCAACAGGGCCTTGTTTTCCAAGAACTTGGTCAATGGAACTATCCTGTGAAATCAACAAGTGGTCAGTGTCTGGAATCCATGGATGGTCATTACTTGAAAATGCAAAAGTTATTCTGCCAATAGATTCACTAGTCCTTGGACTACCTCCAATATTTCCTTTGACTTGGCTAAAGCAATGTAATTCTAGAGTCCCTCCCGAAGACCCTGCAGTACTAACTATTGAATCAGGAAGGGAATTGACAATTTCTCCAATATCAAGTACGACTTCTACCACTGAAAGCAGGGCATTATCTAATATCTGTGCGATAGAATTGAGATTCGGATTATCAAAATTGACTCGGTCAATTCCGGTGGGTGAAACAAGGAAACTTCCTTCGATAATTATCACCTCAGGTACTTGTTCAATTTCAATTTGTAAAGACGAGGCATCGGTATCAAAACCTCCACGCTTGAATGTAGATTTATATTCTAGGCGATCTATCTTTTCAGTACCAGCAATTGCTATGAGAGTATTAGGTGCTTCGACAGGATTTATTGGTAGAGTAGGGTCGTCAACATTACCAGTATTGTCGCCTGAGAAATTTTTAATTCCAATAATCCATGATAGTCTTGAAGGAACATCACCTGGTAAATTCGCGGACCCTGGGGCCTCTCCAAGCATGGTGAAATATGAAGCGATTTCTTCGGTTGGCATGGAGCCAGAAGGTAAGCCATGAATCCACACCCTAGCATCGGTTGTATTACCAAACTCTGAGTCCCCTTCTGTTACATTTGAGCGGTCTTCGTAGTAATGAAGATAAACATCACTTCCTAAATCTGAAAATATTTCAACTGTATCAAAGGTATTTTCACCTAAGTTATCGTTTCTTATTGTTATATCTACTTCAGACGGCAGAGTAGTTTCTCCAACTTCGGGATGGAAGCCTGCATCCAAATAACTCATCTCTAAAACTGGGGCTGCTGAACCACCTCCATCACCATCAAATCTAATGAAACCTACACCCACTCCAAATCCACATTTATGTTCATCACTTTCTGCTATATTGTCTGCAAATGGATCAAAATATCCAGGGTCCTGACAATCATTTTGAAGTGATGAACCTGGTTCGTTTGGATTAGAAATTTGAACTGAAAATGGTGCTGAAATAGAAGTCAAGGCTAACTCAGATGAATTTAGGGTATTGAAAAATGTCCCAAGTGCGAGTTGTAATACATTTTGCGCAGATACATCGAATTCTATTCTATCTATTCCAATTCCTAGAGTAAATCGGTATGGCGGTTGAGTAAACCTAGTATCTACGACCATGCCATATGATTCAGAATCGTCCAATGTAATATCAAATGCCAAGCCTTTCATCAGACTAACTTCTAAATGTTTCAAAGAACCCCAAAGAGGGTCATCAAGGTTTATTGCCTCAACTTTCCATTGGAATGTTGGCTTAATCCAAAGTTTATCAATAATAGGAATCCCCAATAAACCAGGGCTAGTTTCAGCACCAAAACCATCTCCTTGATTGATTATTCCTTCAATGGTTAAGGCTACAATTAAATCATCAGAGCCATCTCCGTCGATATCAATGTAATTATCAAAAAGAGCGATTTGTCCATCAACTATTAACTCTCCAGTGAATGTTCCTCTTTCCCATGCTTCGTATGATGGCCCATTATTCCTTGATGTGAAGTTTACATAAACAGCATAAGTATTAATTCCAATCGCTAAAATATCTCCATTGCCCAGAGCAGCGGTTGAAAATAGAGTATCAAATAGATTATCTGGGAATCCTTCAGGTTGAGTGGACCTGTCCATCAAAAATTCGTATGGGCGGGGATGATCTGCTTCATATGCACTTGAATCACGCATCGAAACATTATCCAAGAATTTGTTTGCTACGGTTAGCGGATCGTCATCTCCAACCGGTCTAGCCGCAGCATCGACGGCACTCAATGCACTTTCAGCCAATGAATTGGCAATTTCTGCTTCTCCATTCTCTTTTCTCATATTCAATGTCTCCATCAAAGCATCGAGTACATCGAAGTCATCGCGAGAAATCGAACTATCTGCAGTTACAGGTTGGGCTACTGACACAAACATCAGCAGCACAAGAAAAACAGCACTTTTGCGATTATCATGTAATTGAGGTAGACCAGCGCGTATTAGACGCGGTTCACACTCATCCATAATCACAGGTGCCATTTCACCTATGTCAAACCATCCCCTTTTTGATTACAAAATCGTTAAAAATTCACTTTTGATATATCAAGCAAATTCTATTCCGAAATCAATATTACAAGAAGGACAAGCAACAACTGCTTGTTCAACACCTTGTGGAATCTTAATACTAAACTGATGATTACATTCAGGGCACGTAATACTTCTCGTATCATCTATTACTTTGTTGGGCTCTTGAATAGGCTCTTCAACTGGCTCTTTAACTGGTGTTGAAATTCTAGTTTTGATATTCTGTGGCAACTCTATACCTCCACTATTTACCTTGGTTTCAACTACCTTTTCTGGTTGTTGATTGGTTCTAGATTCAATTATCGTTTCAGTCTCATCCTCTGCGAACATAGCCAATGCATCAGCTGCAGCGGTTTGACTACCTTGGCTAACTTGCCTAACTATGGGTTGAAAGGTGTTATTCTGAGGAGCGAATCCAGCGTTAGGATCTTGTTGTTTTGAACCATAAATTGAGTCATAGTGGACTTGTTTGGCCCGTTCTTCTTTTTCCTGTGAAGATTCCACAGGTTGATTTGTATCTAAACCAGCAATAACTGAAGCAGAGGCGAAAATTGGAACTTTCATTTTTTGATTTACCATTCTAATATGGGCTTTTGCTTCAGCCTGTGAAAGGCCGCGGCCAGTAAGTAACTCCAATGCAATATTACCTTGCCATCTACGATAACCGATCATTGAAACCGCCATGGTGATTACTCCTATGAATAAAATTACGATTACAAAGGCGAAAATACTCGTTGGTTCAGATTCAGCGGCAACATTTACTGAAAATGGGTGGGAATCTGTGTTTCCTGATTGATCAATAACTGTTAAAACAACATCTACTCTTCCTGTTTGTTCAAAGATAATTTCGACCTCCGAACCTACAAAATTAGGATCATCGTTATTATTTCCATTTCCATCTGAATCAACGTTTGGATCCAAGTCCCAGTGATATGTTAACTGGTAACTTTGGTCATACGAATCAATTGCAGATGCGCTAAATTTCAAAGGTGTGCCCTCAACCCCAGAATCTGCTAATAATTCCAATTTAGATTGATCTAAAACAGGATCTGAATCATCGTTTACTACTATATTTTTGCTAATTGAATTGCTATTTCCCGCTGGGTCTGCTACTGTCAAAACTAAAACATGGTTTCCAATATTAGACCATGAAAGAGCGATAGTAGAATTCTCATCATAAAATTCTCCATCTAGTGTCCAACTACATAATACGACTTCATCATCATCGGTACTATCGCTACAACTGAATGGAATTTCTTCATTCAAATCTGTCTTCCATCCACCACTAATTACCTGGCCAGAACTCGAAATTATTGCTGTTGGTGGAACAGTGTCTTGAACAGTAATGGTTCTATTTGTCTTCGCTATTTGTGAGTCTTTTGAAGAGGCTGTTAGAGTTACCACTTTTTGACCCGGTGAATTCCAAACCCCTACTGCTTGCCAACCTTCTTGGTCAGCATCATTATCGAAAATTCCATCTCCATCGACGTCAACACTATCATCAAAATCCCAACTCAATGTTTCAATTTGATCTAATAGATTTGGAGTCGCCATAGAATCTAAATCTAATCCAACGCCTATCGAAGTAATACCTAAGTTAGCAACAGATATTTGTGGGTCGATTGGAGGTGCTAGTTGAACTCTAACTGTAATTCTAACATCTTGAGAACCATCGCCGCCTCCAACGGGATTATCCGTATTATCTACTATCAAAACCAATTCTTCGCCTTCAAGTTCATTTGGCACGACCCAAGTAGTAGAATCGGAAGTAGTAATAGATTGCATTTCGGTTGTGGTTATGTATAATTGGCCAACACCTCCTGAAACATATAAATCATGCATTTGCTTTGTCTGTAGATAGACATCTCCCACTCCTTCCAATTCCCATGCAGTTAGAACTATGGTAGTTCCGGAGTCTAATTTCAAGTCGTCTCCTGAAAGCAGTGTTTGGTATGATTGAGCAGGAACTGAAAGTACATCATGATATGGAGTCCAATAGGAATCTTGTAGTTTAGTAAAATCAAGGGAAATTTGGCTAGTTGCGCCTCCTTGATCTCCAAACCCTTGGTCTCCATCATGAGCCAAATTATCTAAAACGATATACCATGTTTTTGGATTTATTGAAGCGGGTACTTTCCAATGGAAATTATATCCGCCTGAGGCGTTTTCAATAGAAGATTTACTATCTAATTGTGAACGATAAGATTGTCCTAAATCATAAGATTGAATGGTACTTTGGTCAAAAAATAAAACGTCAATAGCATCATTGATAATATTGACTTCTACCTCATAGACATCACCTGGTTGAAGTGTTCCCAAATTCATCTTCCAACAGAGATTTGCATCGAGAGATAATGAGTTAGAAATATCTGCAACATTACTTTCAGAGCATGAGGGTGGTGCACGACCTTCGGTTTGTCCTAAGGCTACAGGAGAAATAATCATGCACAGCAGTAATGCGACTAAAAACTGACAACGCATATACCGCTGTTTGGACTCTCACACTTCAAATATGCGCTTGTTTGAATCAATTATTCCAACCTTGTTCATTCCAAACCAAATGTGAAATTTGTCCGTTATCTGAAAGCACGATTCTATCTCCATCACATGCCGCACTTAATGTGATATCCGTCTCGCCTAGTTGACTTTGGGCTTCGCCTAACATCTCATCAGTATTCTTTATTCTCGCACCAAAATGAGTCAATACTAGGTGTTTAGCTCCGCATGATTTTGCTGTCCTTGCCGCTCCACTTGCCGTACTATGCAAATAATTTGAAGCATGCTCTGACCAAGCATCAAGGAATGTTGCTTCGTGGATTAGAACATCGCATGACTCTAAATTAGAAATCCCTTGAGACATCTCTGCGGTATCTCCTGAAAGAACTGCACTAATCGCTCCAGAATCCGGACCTCTAAACTCACCTGCAGCAAGTAATTCACCACTTTCCAGCACCTGATCTTCACCTTTAGCGAGTCCCGCTTTCTGACTTTCGCTGAGTTTCAATTCTGCGGCCTTGAGACGGTTGAATTTTCCTTTCTTGCCCTTGGCTGAAAAGTGCCAACCACATGATGGAACTGTATGTTCTGTTTCCAGAGCAACAAGTTGATTCTTTTTCCATCCAGAAGGTTGAGGCATTGAAGATAATGCAACAACTTTTTGTTCATCAGGAATTATTTCAACCCAACGATCAGCCTTGACATCACCTAGAATCCACCGAACAGGATATCCTAATTTTTCGGTTGTTCCACCTAATTGATGCCAAGATTGCCATTGTATAATTAAATCAGAATGAGACATATCTTCGGGTAACTTAGAGTTAGACAATAATGAATCGAGAACTTCGCTTGATGTTGGACCGAGAATCAGTAACGGTTTATCGCGGTTGTCTAGAGACATGGTTTGTAGCCAAGGAAGTACACCCCAAGTATGGTCTAAATGCCCGTGTGTCAAACATAATACATCGACTTTACCAACTTTAATTTGTGATTCACCAAACTGTTTCATTCGCTTTCTTTGCACTGCGAAGCGAGACTGAAAACCCTCCCCAGCATCTACAATTGCGACACCTTCGTCGCAAACAACAATACTGCCACTAACTTGCCTAAAACCGGTTGGGCGAGCCGAAGAAGTACCTAGAATATGAATGTCAAATCCCATAATATCGCCTCAGGAATTCATTGGAATTGGAGTTGGTGGAAACCACCTGAGCATGACTACATCGTTTACTCCACGTACCCATCGCCAGGGGACTGCAACATTGATTCCGCCTTCGACTAATTCATGATCGGTTTCTCTTACGAAAAGATGGGTACATCGGATTCCAGAAGTATCTACAACCGCATCATAGACTACACCTAATTTTTGGCCTGAAGGAAGATAAACAACAAGACCAGATAAGCGAGAAATCATATCTTCGCCTTGCATCATGGTCAGCCCTCGATTAATGCGTAGGGTCGACACAACATAAAGAAAACCGAATAATTATTGCTTAAATCTCTTTTTAATTAAAAAACGATGGCATCGTTTTATTTATCTTCTTCGGCGACTTCCATGAAGTTGGTAAACTAACTTTGAACGTTGTTTTACAAGTGCTTTTGATTTTGCAGAATATGACTTGCTGACCCCTTCTTTTCTTGTCGATTTTTCATCTACAATTGGTTCGGGATAATTCTTACCAATCACGCAATTAAACTCTAATTGTTGCTCGTTAGACATCAACCATGGTTCATGAATAAATTCAGTAGGGACATTAGATAATTCTGGAACCCACTCTCTGATGAACTCTCCATCGGGATCTTGGTCTTCAGATTGCTTTCTAACCGAATAGGCCCTAACTGAATTTATTCCAGTAACACCTGATTGCATGTGTACTTGTGACCAGTGAATACCAGGTTCATAATCCAAGAAAGATCTCGCTAGATGGTTACCAGTGATTTGCCAAGGTAGCCACAATGTGTAAGATGCTACAGATTGAAGCATCGCTCGCATCCTAAAATTAATCCAGCCTGTAGCAAGTAAAAATCTCATACATGCATCGAAAAATGGCCATCCAGTTTTTCCTTCGCTCCAAGCTTGAAATCTCTGTTCATCGAAGTTTCTTTGGAGTTCACTATCTAATTCTGGATTAAGTGCAATTGTATCCATTGTCGCTTCTAATTCTAGTCTTTGCATGAAATGGCAATGCCATGCTAGACGGCTTTGAAAAGAACTCAAACTGGTAGTCCAACCCCTATTTTCTTTAGAACGTGGATTTTGTTTTACTCTCTTTTGTTTTCTTTTAGTATGATAAAAAATCTGTCTAATGCTAATACATCCTGAACTGAGGTAAGGGGAAAGTCTGGAGCACATCTCTTGACCTGAAATCGGGCTTGACATGCCCTTCCTGTAATTACGCCCCCTCTCGTCCAAGAAAGAGAATAATACTGCTAAGGCTGCCTTTTCTCCTGGTGCTGGTCTGTCTTTTAGTTTACGAGCCTCAATTTTTAGTTCTGATAATTGAGGTATGATACTAGATTTTAGGTCACTAGGTGGATCTATTTTTTCCGGTGTCTCAATCATCTCACCATTTACCCTTGAATCTCTATGTCTCTTCCAATTATCTCTAGATTTCAATCTTCTAACAACACCGTTTGTTGCAAACTCGGTGAATTGTACATTATTTTCTTGGCACCAAGCTGAAACTCTCTTGTCTCTATCCCAAGACCATTGAAGTCCTGTTTCCTCATGACTAAACACATTTTTGATTTCGTACTGTTGATGTAATCTGGATAATTCCTCAACCACATTACCATGATTGAATAATAATTTTCCTCCAATCGATTCTAAGGATTTTCTCAATTCCTCTAGACAATCTAATTCCCATTTGATATGAATTCCATCTGTGTCTTCTCTATCAATCCTTTCGGGTTCAAGATTGAATAAACATATTACCGGCTGTCGACTTGAGATTGCAGCACTAAGTGCTTGATTGTCTGAAATCCTGAGATCTCTCTTGAACCAAACTATACTCACTGACACGCTTTATTCCACCTTTTGGCCTCTATTAATTCATGTATTAATTCCAGTAAGGAGAAAATCAAGAGTATTTAAGCCCCTGATTTTTACATCTACCATGAGACGGATTTTGGTCATCATTTGTTTGATGGTGATTTTTTCTCCTTCAGTGAGTGCTGAGACATATCTCATCTCTGGTAAGGCAACATATGCTGATAATTCACCTGTCCCTCTAGAATATGTTACTGTCGCATGCGAGGAGGGAAATTACGACTGCTATCAACACCGAGGAAGTAGCGTAATGACCAGTGCTTATGGTGAGTTTACATTGATGATTGATGTTGAATCAGAAGATAATGGATTAGATATTTTTCTAAGCCTAAGGGGTGAAAATTTTACTCATATTATCAATTTAGATGGCCTTGGTGATTCAGGGCAAAAGTCGGTTACACAAGATATTAAATTGGCACAATATCCTCCTACATCAGGAGTTTTTATGGGCTTTGGTTGTGTGATTGTATTATTTGTTTTGGTATTTGTTTCGGTTCTTCTTCGCACAGGTAGAAGACTGACCACAACTCAAGGAAGATTAGAATTCATGGGATACAGACCTGCCAAAGAATTACAATGCCCCAAGTGTGATGAAATGGTTGTTCAGCATGAACTGATTAAACACCTTATTGTAGAACACGATATGGATCCCCAAGATGCCGGCGAATTGACTGGAAAGGTGATGCGTCGAACTTGGTCAGAAGAAGAGTGAGTAGTTGGATTCATCAACCTCCTAGTATTCCAATTACCATGCGCATTAGTCATAACACCCCCAATGGTGAACAAGCCTATCCTCATGAAGTACCTCAATTCGGACTTGGAGTATTCTTGATGTCAAAACAAGGCGAGTGCAAAAATTCAGTAGTTAGTGCACTAAACGCAGGTTATACTCATATCGATACCGCTAGAGCATACAATAACGAACACGAAGTTGGAGAAGCGATTAAACAGTCAGGCGTTTCACGCGAATCTGTTTTTATCACAACCAAATTAAGAAGAGGGCATGCCACTGGCTATGAAGAAACAATTGAACATTGCAAGAAATCATTAGAACTGCTTGACATGGACTATATTGATCTCTACCTAGTTCATGCACCGCCTGAAAATCCAGAACATAGAGAACCTGTTTGGAAAGCTATGGAACATTGTCTTGAGCAGGGTTGGGTCAAATCAATTGGAGTCTCAAATTACGGACCTAAACACCTTGAAGCGATGAAAAAATATGCAAGTTATATGCCAAGTGTCAATCAAATCGAATTTCATCCATGGCTACAACGCCCCGAACTCAAACAAGCCACTGAACAATCTGGTGCCAAAGTAATGGCATATTCTCCTTTAGCAAGAGGACATAAAGTGGACGACCCTGAATTGGCTGCAATAGCAGAAAAAATAGGGTGTACACCTGCACAGGTTGCAATAAAATTCTGTTATGATGAGGGTTGTATCACAATTCCTAAATCCAGTAATCCACAAAGGATAATCGAGAACATCGCATCACTTGGAGTAGATATATCCTCGCATTATGATGAAATTAAAGCGCTTGAATGTAATTATGTATCAGGCTGGAACCCAACTATTGAACCATAAATAAAGCGTACTTTTCCCTCGTCGGGACAAAGCACAAAAAGAAACAATTGAGGGTTAGAGCATGTCAAACAACTTTTGGGATGATGCTGTTTCAAAAGATAGCGAAAAAGAAACCACTAAAGAAGAGAAACTAGAGTTATCAAAATCATCTAAATCAGAGGTTGTTGTATTTTCTAACCCACTATTAATTGAAGTAGATGACAAAAATATCGAGATGTCCTTAGATAAATCCAACGAATTGCCTCAAGAAGCAATTGATTTAATCCTCTCAAGCAAGTCTCTGTTTATCATAAATTTAGCACCTGGAAATCGCTTTTTTCAGATGAATATTGAATCAAGTCAGTTTGAATACTGGTTTGATGGGAAAATGATTCATCAACAAAAAGGGGATATTGAACAAGCACTTGGATATCTAGAATCAATAATTCCAGAATACATTACAGATGATGAATCGCCTGAAAATAAAAATCAAAAATTGAATCCTGATGAAGAATTCAATGAAGATGACGTAACTATACAGATAAATCTATCCAGTTGGGGAGGACTTGCTGCAGGATGGGGGTTTACCTTGTTCTGGTGTACAATTTCTTTCATTGTAACCTTAATGATTGGTGCACCGCTATTATCCGACCTCGGAACTGGAGACTGGCAAGAAACTGAAGGTGTGGTTATATCAAGTGAAGTCTACTCATCCCAGGATAGTGAAGGAGGAACTACTTA
>PADF01000024.1 GCA_002702945.1 Methanobacteriota archaeon | reverse complement strand
CTTGGCTATCCGCTGAAGCTACAATTTCAACATATATCGCATTACCATTATTCACTTCGATATTAAAACTCTGAGTTAAATTCTGTGTACGTTGATTTACCGCATAAGCATAGATTTGCCAGTTTCCACTTTCGGTTGCATCCCAAACCATGGAATTGAGATTTAGTTGAGATGTGATATCAGTTTCTTCACCACTAGATGAGTTCACTAATATCCAGGTAATTATGTTAGAATCATAGGAATTACCATCTGAATCACTCAACTGTGAAGAGAATGAAACCCATTCATCTGCAGTGATTGTAAATTGATTATTCAAATCAACAGAAGTAAAACCATTGAAATCTACAGCGGAAATAATAAAGTTCTCTAAATCACCCTTAGAAACCATAACTAAGATTTGTGTACTGAATATGGCTTCATCTTCGGTATAAGCGGCTTTTATTGTATATGCATTATTAGATTCATGAACTGGTGTAAATCTAGTTTCTGTTGAATTAGAAGTTTTAGATAATTCGCTCATATTTGCCCATTGTGGGTGTTCTATTGACCAATCAACTTGTGGATACCATACATTTCCTTTGGCATCGTATGCTCTAATCTCAGCATCGAGAGTTTGATCTGCAGTTATATTAAATTGCCAATCGTTAGAAACACCTTCGTTGACTAAAATTTGTAGTTCTTCTATTATTCCTCGAGATACAAATACAGATACATTTTCTGAAAAGCCCTCATATGTAGCAATAAGAGTCTTTGTGCCTTGGAAGGTCGGTTCCCATAAATGTGTCAAACTAGGCGTAAGAGTTCCATCAGCAACCGATGTCCAGTTTTCAAGTGGAATAATTACCGGCAGTCTATTACCGTTGATGTCAATTCTTGTAGCATTAATCTCTAACATTTCATCAGCAGTGATCGCTGAGGAAGATGAAATTAATTCAAGAGATGCCATTTCTCCATATGTTACTTCGACACCAATTGAATCGGTCAAACCAGTAGATGTTGAAATTGTTATTGTCCAATTTCCAATCGATACACCAGTATAATCTCCAACCAAGATATCTGGCTGAGGTGGTTGACTATGTGGCGTATTGGTTTGGACCTTTACAAAGTTGCCATTACTTGTACTGAATGAATAAGTACCGACATCATCAAACCAAACTAGGTTATCATGCTGGTCATAAACTGTAGCATAAACAGGACAAGATGTACCCGATGCTAGGATATTTTGACAACCCTCAATAATAACAGTATCAGGGGCTCCTGGAGTAACTGTTACAATTAAATCGACTGAAAGACTTGTTGAAACTCCGGTCCACTGCGCAGTTAGGGTTTGAACACCAACAGTGTGTGGTGAAAATACTGCTCCATTAACTCCTCCCATGGTACCATTGGTCGTGAAATAATTGATTATTTCACTAGTAACAATATTTCCATATTGGTCAAGAACATAAGAATAAATTTCTGCTGTTTCGTCTGCCGTAATGGTTTGGCTGAATATAGGATTGGTACTATTTAGAGAAGCCACCAGAGTAACTGGAATACCCGGAGAGATATCGATAACATAACTTGTACAGATTACTCCATAGCAAGCTGAAATTGTTTGAAGACCACTAATTGAAGGATTCAGAGAAATACGAGAAGTATTCAATATTGAAATAATTCCAGAAGTAGTACTCCATTCAATGCTTCCCCCTGAAGGTACAAATGGGTGATTTGTGTTTCCAAACTGGTCAAATGATTGAACATCAAAGACAATTGGAGTGTCAGAATCGAATGTTGTTGCTGAAGTAGTGATATTCAAAGCCGAAGTATTGGTTGTATGGAATTCAAATAGTGGTTTTTGATTTTGATTAGCATTAGCATCACTTGAATATACATTTACAAAACCATCTAGAACAGCTCCAGAACTTATTGGATTGGCTATTACTATCCAATGTCTTTCGTCATCAACTTGCATTCCCTGCATTGCGATTTGGAAATTTAAATCTGAGTCTGTGCTGGTGTAGGTTTGAACATCAAGAGGATTTATGTCATAATCAACCCCCGGTGTAAGTCCTGGATTAATTCCTGTAGTATTCCAAGTAATTCCATACTCAGTCCATGATGTGTCAAGGAATTCATGAATAGAGAATTCAATTTGGTAAGCACCACCAGATAAGTCCCAAGATTCTACAAATAAAGTTAGGTCAATCGAATGAACTGATTGAGTTTGATTAAGAGGTACTTGGCTGGCATCAAGAGAAATCAAGCCATAACAAAGCGAAGCAGCAACTCCATTACATCCTGTTCCCAATGTTATGGTATCATCACTACCAAAATTTGAATCCGCAAATCCATCAGTTATTGTAGAGTCTCTTACCTCTACATGACCAAATTCAATAACCTCTGCAGCATCTTGAATTTCATATACATAGGTGCCATCATTATTGAAATAATGTAGTGGATCTCCAAGTGCAAAACTCCATCGAGATGATGAAGGTCCAGGAATTGTTTGATTTATAGCCTGTACCCACCAAGAATAAACTTCTCCAACTTCTAACGAAGAAGAAGTCGTGAATGTATTTCCTACTATTTCAGAATCGGTTCTAGAATCATAGGTAACTATGGATGTAGCATTGCTCAAAGAAAGAACATATGCGGTTGCTCCCGAGGAAGCAGCCCATGATAGAGACACGGAATCAACACTGGAAATTGTTTCTCCAGTAGTATCATACAATACGGAGCCATCTGATGGGGACGATAATACTGGTTGGGATGGAGGTACTATTCCACCTACGTTATCGACATATTCCAAGACTAATTTAGGATGTAAATTTTCAGGTCCCTCAGAAGTATGGAAATCATATCCAGAAGAAACATTAGCAGCATCAAGAATTATAGAGAAAGAAAGATTACTTGCAGCAAAATTTAGTTGACCCAAACTAGTCAAATCCCATTGGACTGCACCAGAATTACTCGGAGTAATGGTCGTTCTAGTTATTTCTGTAGTTGAGCATAAAGGAGCTGTTACAGAAGTTACTGTTTGTTCAGAGAAACTAGAACATGCATAAACAGAAACTGTCAATGGAGATGATGATTGCCCCGCGGATTGTAGATTCATTTCAAGAATCATAGATGTAGGAGTAATAGCATTTGGCCAAGGTATGTTTGATAAATCAAAGTCTAGCAATATATCGCTATTACCGCCAGTTGCTGGATCATATCCTAGCCTTACTAAATCATCCAACCCTGTATTTACTAAATTATTTGGGTCAATGCTAGCATCTAAAACCTCTGGTAGCACACCAGTCAATTCAAAAATTGAAGCTCTAGATAATTCATAAGAATAATTNCCANTNCCGTCAGATGANCCTAAATCAGAAGGAATTCTATATTTGAAAGTAGGNGAATAATCTCCAATTCGATAATCNTGCTTAGCCCGCATTTTCCANTANGTCCACTCATCANTAGCNATNGAATCTATNTCTGCAGAATCATCAAANGTTAGAGTGTTAGTCAAACCNTCCCAAGAAAAATTTTCTGGTAAGTCAACTGTCTCNGTAACGCTGTCAATACAATCGAAGANNCTTTGNTCATAACTATAACAAAATTCCCAATCTGTNGCNTTGGAGTTGGNTTGTGTCAAAGTATNATCTATTTGATCAACATTTTGTGGNAGTGGTGAAGAATAATTCCATAAAGTTGCTCCATCCAATGGACCTGATAGGATTGGTGCAATGGGTATCCAAGGATTAATATCGCGATATTCAATAATTAATTTTGGTCGATAATCTACATTTGAATTCTCACTGTCTGCAAAGTGGAATTGCCCTTGAATAACACCATTAGAATCATATTCAGGTTGAAGAATAATCGATAAATTATCATCNCCGTTAACTATTGATTTTTGCAGAATACTGGTAATNTCACAATTCATTTCTTCTACTTCGATATCAAAGTAAGTGTGAATTATTGGCAAATCGCTGTCTGCACTGTGGAATGCACCTGGTGCAATCCAACTTGAAGTTGAGGTTGGGGAATTCCATGTCGAAGATTCATCCCAATCGGTAATCATNTTNGAACAGAAAAACNCNTCNAGGCCNGATGTATTACTAATTTCAGTAAGAACAAGATNTGCTGAGANTACGTCAAANGTNGATGGCAATGGTAGTGNAGAGAAATCAAANGATACCAGTGAACTNGCNNTAGCATTCGNATTAGAAGGNCTANNNCCNACATANAGTCCTTGNCCNTTCTTGGAATTNGTTGGATCNNCTTCNTCTAAGTAAGTATCAGAGGTTATTAGAGGATAAGATAATTCACTTAAAATCGAGCCATCTTGTAATTCAACTAAAGCATCCGTGGAATCAATTTCCTCACTTATTTCATTGGGAAGCCAATAACTTGTCTTATTACTAGTAAATCCAATCATTCCGTTTTCAATACCTTGGACCGACCACTGTATATGATTAGAAAAATCTAGATTTACTGGTGGATAAAACTCTAGATTAACCAAATCAAAATAAGTTGGATTAAGTCGTGAATCATATACTATCTGTCCAGCCATTTCATCATTTAAATCATTATCAATGAAAATTCTCCAAGCATCAGCATTGAAGTTGCTTGATGAAGGTAAGCTCCACTGGAATATCGGTGCTTCTTCAGCGATTAATGCATGAGACGAATAATCCCAAGAAATACTATTATCTGCAGGGAAATCATTCATTGGGTAGTCTTGTGGAATTGGTGCAGAACCATTAGACCAAATTAATTCTAAGTAAGGCCTATTTGTTGAAGAATCAACTGATGAAAAGTGGACCATTCGATTGTTGGTATCAATTGTACTGTAAAGCATAACTGACAATGAATTTGTACCGGTGGATAAGGCCTTCTGAACCGCATAGGTCACGTTCCAATCCATCCAACCCGAAGATGACTGTTGAATATCTAAAATTGAACCAATATCCGTCCCAATTCCTCTTCCGCCAATTTGAGACCAGTTGCTGTTATTATTTCCATTGTATGAAGTTTGATTTCCATCAACTGTCCACGGTTGTAATATTTCCCTAACTGCAATAGATTCTCCAACTGTGGAAAGTGTGGGGTTGCTGTAGAGGTGTAAATGTGCCGAAATAACTCTTGAATTAGGTGGCTGAAGTTCATTGTCAATGCCCATCCTAAACAAACCAGATGAGTTATATCCGGTGTTTGATGTCCCTACAAGCACTTCTAATTCAGATTGGTGATTGGGTTGGAACTGTGAATCTTCATCTACAATGTAAGTATCTTCAAAATGTGGCAATGAGACAGCGGGTAAAACTTCATTGTGGCGAATCTCCTGTGAAATATGATTTTGGTCAATTACCGTGAAATCATTGTTAGGAATGAAAAAGTGAGATGTTGCTGACCAGTCACCTAACTGATAAGTTGAGGAAAGACCCCTTACTCTCCAATACCATTTCATGCCTTCATCTAATTCATTAGATAATTCGAATTCAGAATTTACTATATCAAATCCAGGATCATTCCAAGAATTATAAGACTGCAGCTGAGGAGAAGAAAATGTATCACTAACATCTATATCAATAGCCCACCCAGCTACTGGAGAATTAGATGAAGTATTCCATTCAAAGGTAGGATCTCTAATATTATCTAGAGTAAATCCGGGCTGATAAAGCCATTCTCCGTTAAGAGGAGATTCCAAATTGGGGATACTGGGCAATTGGTTTGAACCTGGAACATAGATGAAAGATAGTTCGGGAGTGTTTACGCCATTATAATTAGAATTAAATCTAAAAAAGTTTGAAGTGGCAGAGGAGCTTTGTGGTATATCTAGAATAAAGTCAACTGGCCTCATTTCTCTTAATCCAAATTGAGTTGCAGAAGTAATATTCCAAGTGAACGTATCACCTTGTTGAGCAGTATTAGGGATATTCTGTGTGTCCAATAATTGCCCTCTGTCTGCACCTTCAACTCCTGGAACAGACCAAGAATTATCTCCATCATAAGAATTCCATGTTGACTTTGAGGCAGACCAATTATGGTTATTACCTTCCCACAAACCTACATCACCAGAGTTGGTCGATGATTCAAGAGTCAACTCAAGTGATGAAGAAGTAACTGCATAGCCTTGTGGTAGAATATAGTTAGTCAAATCACATTGGAAAATAGCAACAATTTGACCGATTGAAGGGTCATCTTGGATTTGAATAAATGGTGAACCGAAATCATTGAAATCTGGCGCATAGCTAAGTAAAGAGGAATCTTGACAATTTGGAATCATTTCTTCATTTGATTCAATTCCCGTGCTCAAAGTCATCTGATAATTATCCCCTCCTAACCAATTGGAGGTTAGAGAACTAACCAAGAACGATGATTCAGAATAAGTCCCTAATCTACCATCATTATCATAATTAATCATTCTCCAATGATACATATTTCCTTTATTCAAAGGAGTATTTGAGCCAAAATCNTAATTACTCGCNGGNTAAAANGTCTTACCAGTATCAAAGCTAGTAATTATATCCCTAAAGTANTCATCACTGGAAAATTCAAAAATATAGTTGTATGAAGATGTTGAAGATGCATTCCATTCCAAGATAGGGGTTGTGTTACCGGACAAGTTATGTCCTGATTGATTCCAAACCGGGTGGCCATCAAGTGGATATATTTGCTCCGGAGTANCCACTGTAGAATTAGAAGTCCATGAATAAGTGATTTCAATATGAGGTTCATTATTCAAAGTTCCAATTTCCGAGGTATAAAAACTGACAGTGTTAGTTCCTGTAGAATGGGTTTCTCCGGGAACTCTAGCGACGATTGATAATTGAATAGGATCATTTAATCCACTATCCAATTCTTGTTGTAATAAATTCTTGAAAGAGAAATCAAAAACTGAATCAGCCTGAGAACCGTCTACATTAGTCATTTGAGAAGATTGCAAACCAAAAATCCCTCCAGAAGTCCATTGGTCAAGTGTATTACTATTTCGCCATGAAGCCGTTGATTCAACCCATGAATCATCACTATTTTCATGAATTGAAAGCATGACATTGCCTCCAAAAGATGAACTTCTAGTGAGGACCAAATCAGCATCAATAATTGTGGAATTTGAATGAAGTCCTAATTTATCTAGATTTAATCTAGTGTGAAGAATTGACTCGCTTGAAAGAGACGGGCTGATTGTAGCAATATTATTTCCTCCAAGATTGGAATTAATCAAGGCTGAATTAACTTCAACATCTTCGATTAATTTGAATCCAAGTATGCTAAGAACTGCAGAATTTAGCACAACGGTTGCAGTACCATCATTATTATTTGTAGTCTGTAAGTCTGGAAGAATAAAATTGCCTTGTAGCCAATCGCTTGACATAGATGTTGAATCTAAAGACCTGTAACGGTAGTAGATATAACCACCAGGGGCGATACTATCTGAACTAGGAATCGTGAAACTACCGGATGTAGCGTTGCCAGTAAATGCATTATTCATGGTACTGTAATGCCAATTTAAGTCATTTATATCTCTAAAATCTTCACTGAGTGAAAACTGGAATTCTACTCCAGAACCATTGAGGTTTTCATAACTGATGGTAGGTATAGTTTCAGGCTCTAAAAGGAAGTTTGAAGACATCAGAGCAGTATCATCAGAAGCAAATGTAGAATCAACACTGCCTCCGTCTCCTGGAGTGATTGAATTAACGATTAAAATTAATTCGGGCTCATANGTNGCNTTTTGATTATTNNNTTTCTCACAATCAAGCATTCCCCCAATAGATGAAAGAATAAAATCAAACGACTGCTCAAAGTTTATTGCACTTTGTTGAACTAAATGAGTTACATTGTAAGAAACTTTGTACATTCCTGCCGAACCTGCTTGCATGTATGAGGCTGGAAGTTCCCATTGCGTTCGATCGTTGATTCCTTCTCCACCAGATTGTTGCCAAAATGTCGAGAAATTCGCATTAAACCAAGTAGACTCACCCACTCTCCAATCTCGGAGATTGCTTGAAGAGTATGATTTAATTTGATTAATTGCTGTCCCTGCAACTACGCTACAATGTAAATTTAAAGTTGCAGATTCAACTGTCTGAGCAGCGGTTATAACATTTAGAAATCCATACATGCCTCTTGCTTCATTGGTAGAATTAACACCGATTAGATTAGTTTGTTGGCCAGAAAAGTCAAAATTTGAATCGATATTAGAGATATAAGTTTCACCGATGAAAGTAGGGCGTACAACCGCAGAAGAAACGGTTTTTTCATCATCGAATTCACCAAAATTATGATTTGATTGCGCAACAAGTAAATCCGCTGAAAGGAACATAATTGCTAGTAAAATCGCGGCGGCGCTACGGCGGGAATTTGTCTCGCTTAACATGGGACTCATACGCTCAGTGGAGACCCTTTATACTGTCTTTTCCCTTGAATATATAAGAGTGAACAGAATAAACGATTTGATTTTGTTGAAAAAGCGAATATTCAAGGGCGCTCGACTATGAGAGGATAATATGAGCGAACTTTGGGTCGAAAAACACCGACCTCAATCGGTATCTGAGATTCGCGGTCAGCCTGCTGTAGTACAACGATTAACTATCTATGCAGCGAAAAAGGAATTTCCTCATTTATTATTTGCCGGACCCCCAGGTACGGGAAAGACAACTGCAGCCATGGCGTTAACAAAGGACGTATTTGGGATAGACTATAGACAAAATTTACTTGAAATGAATGCTTCTGATGAAAGAAAATTAGAAAGTATTAGAACCAAGGTCAAACAATTCGCTAGAACAAGCCCATATGGCGGTGAGTCTTTCAAAATTATTTTTCTTGATGAAGCCGATGCTTTAACTAATGATGCTCAAGGTGCATTAAGAAGAATAATGGAACAATATGCTGAAACTTGTAGATTTATTCTTTCTTGTAATTATTCGTCAAAAATAATTGAGCCGATTCAATCGAGATGTGCTGTTTTTAGATTCCGTCCGCTTTCTGATGCTGATGTCACATCACAAGTTCATCACGTAGCCAAAGAAGAAAAGGTAAAATTAACAGATGATGCTGCTGAAGCATTAACTAGAATATCTCAAGGCGACTTAAGAAAGGCACTGACTGCATTGCAAGTAGCTGCTGCTATAAATATGGAAGTTACTAGAGAATTGATCTATGAAACTTCAGCAACTGCACCTCCTGAAAGTTTACATCAATATCTCATGGCATGTAGAGATGATGGATTCCATGCAGCGAGAAGGCGGCTCAGGGAATTACTCGATAAATATGGCCTAGCTGGTACTGACTTTGTCAACCAATTACATCGCGAATTATACTCTGCTGATTTCTTAACTGAGGAAGCAAAACTCGATTTAACAGAATGGATGGCTGAGGTTGACTATCGACTTGTAGAAGGCGGTGGTGAGCAAATTCAACTCGACGCACTAACTGCAAGGTTAGTTACAAATTTGAATAATTGATTCACTTTTACTTTTCATTTAGGTGTGTAGATAAAACACTACTACTGTTACTCTGACGGAGTTTTGATGAAGACAATACAGTTGGTTTTGGATGCACTCTGCTG
>PADF01000023.1 GCA_002702945.1 Methanobacteriota archaeon | reverse complement strand
ACAATAGTCTTGAAGATATAGCTGGAATTGATATTACGGCTGATGAAACATCTCCAGAAGAAGTCTCAGCAATGCTTGAAGAAGAAGACCATGATGAAAAGCCCAAAAATGCCCCTCCAGTTCCAGAAAGCGGCCTTCCTGAAGGATGGACCATGGAACAATGGGAATGGTATGGACATGAATGGCTTGCTAAGAATGGCGGAGAATAATTATCGCCAGACTATCGGTAATGAGTTTTTCAAATCACCCAATTCTTTACCATTGTAAATAGGCTTTCCATCCTCAATTAATGTGTTCATTATGAGCCATAGTACTCCATTCCAAGATTGTGAATATGAAAAAATTTCAACATTACCTGCAGCAGCAGAAATCAATAATTTACCTTCATCAGTATCCTCATCAAATAATGCACGAACTAGATTTTTGGTATCAAATAAGTAGCCTTTCGGGCGCCATTCCATCATAAAAATCACACTTTGAAGGGTGAAAGATTCAATCTATCGACTAAGTGTTCAACTTCTACATCGGCAACTGCTTTCATTCTCTCTCTTAAGGTCTCAATTTCACCACTCATTTTTGTAATCTTGTGTGCCCTAATTAAGTCAGTAAGAAATTCATTAACACTCTTGTAACCACTCATAGTTCTAAGATTATTCAACTGTCTTCGTACTTCATAACTTACACTAATTGACGTCATTCCTTCAGCAGTCATCGCTATCCCTAACTACCGACCATTTGAGCGCATACTTAACCTAAGCGAAAGATTGAAACAAAATTTTGCGATTTTAAGATGTTTTTTAAAAAATCAACTTAAATTCTATTTTTTCTGTCAAGAAGCAATCTAGGATGTTCATTTACACCAAATTCTCTACGCATTGCTAAAACTCGGTGGTGGTATTCCTTGGCAAGAGTCCAATATTCTAATGACCCAGCACCTGCACCTGAATTGGTTGGTTTGTTTAGCAAAACTGTTGGAGCACCACTCCATGGGGCTTCTGCAACTTTAACCAATCTTCTAATTGTTGTTTTGAATAGTTTTTTCGGCATTTTGGAATTTACTTGGTCGCAAACATGGCGACTCAATTTAGATCTAGCATCCACCATTGTCATCGCAATTCCAAAAATCTTTAGATTTCGATTAATTCTCCTTTGAATCATTTTTATCGAATTCATTAGCATACTAAATCCTTCTAGAGCATAATACTCTGCTTGAACTGGAACCATAACCCAATTGGCTGCACACATTGCATTAATCGAGAGAAGGCCTAATGAAGGCGGTGTATCGATTATTATATGGTCGAAATTGTCAATAATTGGTGCTAAAGCTTCTCGAAGCCTAGTCTCTCTACCTATTTTGTGACTGAGTTCAATTTCAGCACCAGAAAGATGAATATCACTAGGTAGTAACCATAGGTTTCCAACAGATAGATTAGATGGTGCTTTTTTACCTCCATTCCTCATACTCCATGCTTCCTGCATACTTTCAGTTAGCTGTTTAGGATGAATAAGATATTCATCCATCAGAGGTAGATCCTCTCCCGATTCATTGGTCAGTAAATCATAAGCAGTTTTCTTCACCTTTTTCTTTTCAACACCAAAAGAGGTAGCACAATTTCCTTGAGGGTCTAGGTCTATGAGTAAAACTTTAGCAGGAGGTAAGCCTTGTTTTTTGGAGCCCTTTGCTAATGCTGCAGCCAAATTTACAGCAGTAGTAGTTTTTGCACAACCTCCTTTTTGATTAGCAACAGCGATAACCATTTTGTAGGGATTCATGCAGAAACACTCTCGGACAATGCAACGAGGATAGTTCTCCTCTTTCAATGCAAGCCTTTTATGATTTAATTTCAGGCAGGTTGAATGACTGGAACAGGAACTTCGGAAAGAATTTTACGAACAATGTGCATACCGGTAATTCCTCTAATTTTTGCTTCCGGCTTCATATTAATACGATGGCTAATAATTTGTAATGCTATTCCCTTGATATCATCTGGGATGACATAATTTCTTCCTGCAATTGCCGCTGCTGCACGTCCAGTCTTGAATAGTGATTGGGATGCACGAGGTGATGCCCCATTTATTACACGGTGATCTTCTCTCGTTCTTTGTACAATTTCAACAATATATGATAGAATTGCTGGATCTACATGGACAGTTTCTAGTGCTTTTTGCATTGCTACGACTTTCTTTGGCGAAGTCACTTGATCTACATCATGTTGGTCCTTACCACGAAGTTTTCTTCTAGCAAGGATTGCTTTTTCTTCAGAACGGTCAGGGTAACCCATACTCATCTTCATCAAGAAACGGTCCATTTGAGCCTCAGGTAATGGATAAGTTCCTTCTTGCTCGATAGGGTTTTGAGTTGCCAATACAACGAAAGGAGCTGGTAATTTGTGTGTGATACCTTCGATAGTAACTTGTTTTTCTTCCATTGCTTCAAGCAGTGCAGCTTGTGTTTTTGGAGGGGCTCTATTTATTTCGTCAGCGAGTAATATATTGGAAAACAAAGGACCAGCACGAAGTTTGAACTCTCCAGATTTTTGATCGTACATGTATGTACCCATAATATCAGAAGGAAGCAAGTCTGGAGTAAATTGAACACGCTTGAATTTACATCCAAGTGCCCTTGCAAAGGTATTTGCTAACAGAGTCTTAGCAAGTCCAGGGAAATCTTCTAACAACATATTTCCGTTAGATAAGATACCGACAGTGACTCTTCTAAGATTTTCATTTTTCCCGATAATCACTTTACTGACTTCGTTCATCAAACTATTAGAGATTGCTGAAACAGTTCCAATCAAGTCCTGAGTTCCGGCTGAGGGCGCCATTCCAGCACCATTCGATAATCCTGCTTCCATATTCACAAACTCCTTTGACAATTTACTATCGGGGTCATTCCATATATGAATGTGAGGTTGTGTTATGTCATAGTGCATCAAGCAGTAAGTGAAATCAACGTCCCCAGAAATGATTCTCCTTACGATGAAGCCTAATCAATTCATCTAAAATTTCTTGTTCAATAGGTGTAAGTTCAATTTTCTTAAGCCGCTTAGCATGCTTTTCTGGTACATCGACATAGAATTCATCTAATTCCTCGATATGTCTCCCAACAGTTGGTCCCTGAATTGCCACAGCAACTTCATCACCTTGACTTGCTTCTTTCACATCTTCTGAATCTCTAGTCCTTAGACTCTTTATTTGTCCAACAGGAGAACCATCTAATTTCATCAATCTTTGACCAATGTGCACTCTGCCTCCGATAACTCTCATTCCAACAATAGCAGGACCTTTGGCTCGGAATGTATGGTCTTTGAGATATAGTAACCTTCCAGGATAAACCAAAGATTCTCGTTGTTCCGACTCGATGGCTTGCTTGGTTTCTTCTCTCCATTCTTCAAAACTATCTAAAATATGGTAGATGATTGATCCGCTGAAGAATTTAATTTCTGAATCCTCCCCCTTTAGTTCATCAGCAACTTCGTTATTTGCTTTAGTTGAAAACCCTAGAATCACTCTATTCAACGGGTCTTGAATCGATTTTGCCATCAGGATATCTTTTTTGTTAACTGGTCCAACACTTGCTTGGCGTACAGGTATTTTCAGTTTGAATAATTCAAAGGCTAATGCTTCAAGCCCTCCTACAGTATCAGCCTTAATGACAACACCATTCTTCTCTTCAACCGCACCTTTACAGGTACCATTTTGACATAGTTCAACGAATTCTGCTCTTGATGATACTTTATTACATACTGAACACATTATTGGCATTTTATCATAAATTCCTCGCCATTCTTCTTGAATTGCAGATTTTGCAATTGAAATCTGCTCATCAGTATTTGCCAAGTAAAGAGTTGTTCCAGCAATAGCTTGTTCGAGTTTAGGAGCTACTATTTTCACCCCACAGGCAGCATTGACTTCAGGGAAATTTATCCATCTTTTACCAGCATCTCTCATTTCAGACATGCCTTTTGGACGCTTCAATCCTTTGATGTGAGTTGAAAAAGGACCATCATTAGATGCTAGCATAATTTTATCACCAACTTTTAGTGACCCTCTGTAAAGAATAACATCAATCGTTTTACCCATTCCTATTTCATCACGCATCTCGAGTACGGTTCCTTGTGCTGGACCAATAGTATCAGTTAATCGATCTTCAAGAAATCTTTCAGCAAGTCCAACACTTACTGCTAGTAAATCCTGTAGACCTTCTCCTTCTTTTGCACTCATGGGTACTACTGCAACATTTTGAGTAAAATCTTTGATCTTATCATATCGTTCAATGTTAAAGCCATGTTCAGAAAACTGTCCTAAAATTTTCCAGTATCGATCATCAAATAAAGCGGTAACATCCTCTCTTTGCTGTTTAAACGATTCAATAAAAGAGCGGCCTGATTCGCATCTCCAGCCATGAATTCTGTCAACTTTATTTGCTGCAATTACGAAAGGAGTTTTGGTTTCTTTAAGAGTGTTAAGACTTTCAATGGTTTGAGGTTGAAGCCCTTCCATGATGTCTATAACAAGAATTGCAATATCCGCTACAGAGCCACCACGATTTCTAAGACTTACAAATGAGTGATGGCCAGGCGTATCGATAAATAGTAATCCTGGAGATTTGAAATTTTTACCTCCAAGCATTGCTGAACAGGTTTCGTTTAGAACATCAGCCGGGACTTCTGTAGCACCAATATGCTGTGTTATTCCCCCAGCTTCTCTATCCATAACACTGGCTTGTCTTTCAGATCCGATTGAACGAACCAAATCTAAAACACTTGTTTTACCATGGTCTACATGTCCTAAAACAGATACAATAGGTTGACGATTATCCCCGCGGATGACCTCTTCTTCAACCTCTTCTGACATAAATCAAACCTCCACTGTGGGAGTAAGGTCCGTGCTTATCACTCATAAAACCATCTTGAGATGGTGAGGTCCCATTCCATTAAACCTTCAGAGAACCATAGGCCGAGTTCAAACTCAGCTGTTTCAGGAGCATCAGAACCATGAATCATATTGTAACCAATATCCATACCATAGTCGCCTCGAATTGTTCCTGGTGGAGCTTCTCTTCCGTTGGTTGGGCCAATTAAATTTCTAGCAACACTAATTGCATCTTTTCCAGCCCATGCCATACAAACAACAGGACCCGAAGTTACGAACTTGATTAGTCCAGGAAAAAATGGTCTTTCTGAGTGAACAGCATAGTGTGAGCGAGCAATTTCCTCACTTGGAATAATTGATTTCAGACCGACTAGTTTTAGACCTTTTTGCTCAAATCTTCCAATTATCTCACCAATCAATCCACGTTGTACGCCATCGGGCTTTATCATTACATATGTTGTTTCCATAATTTTCACCAAATAATTCCAAACTACTTCATCTAAAGGGTTTCAATAAATTGATTATTGTATTCCACCTTTGACAAAGTGACGAGTCCACTTGACCTTGCGAGAATTTCTACGCAATTTCACCATGTTCTTTCTTGCTTTGGAATTTTTGAACCACATGATGCTACCATCTTTACGGACAAACATCATACCAGTTCCTGGCTCGATCTCTTCTCCAGAGAAACTACAAATTCTTCTTTCTGGCATATCTATCACCTTGCATTCAACTTACGGGCTTCACGGCCAGTATCCTTGAGCATTAGTATATCACCAATTCTAATTGGTCCAAGTACGTTACGAGTAATAATTCGACCTACGTCACGAGGGTTAGGTGCGTCATTAACACGCACTTTAACTTGTGTTGCCTCACCAGTCATACCAGTTCTTCCAACAATTTCAACAACTTCTGCTGGCCATCCACCGAGATCTTCGCTCATATTATTCAACTCCGAAATAGGTTCAAGCCTTTAGCCCGTTGATAATTTCAACAACTTCATTGAATTTCTCTTGAGCACCTTTGTTTATTTCCATAACTGCAATTGATGCAGTTTTGACACCCTTAGGTAATCCAGCTTCAGAAGCGAGATATTCTTGGGAGGGAACATATCCATAAGGAATTCCTTTTTCTTCACAAATCAAAGGAATATGGGCAAGAAGTTCTGGAGGATTAACATCCTCAGCCAAGACAATGAACTGGGCAGTGCCTCGTTCAGCAGTCTTGGTTACTTCGTTACTTCCTTTCTTGATTCTTCCATTGGAATTGGCTTGAATCATCTCATATATTTTGTCTGATACTTCTGTTGGGGTTTCAAATCGCACGTGTACACTCATCGGAATACTCTCCATCCTCATGTTAAAGGCAACCATGCGCACAACCTCAACAATATAAACGCGACGGAAGAAAAACAGATGTGAATTTGTTTAGAAAAACCCCTTTTTAGTTGATAAATATGACCTTAAAAGACTTACTGCGAGGCTATGAATTCCACTCGAGTCTCTCAAACAACTCGTTTACCCCTCTTGCGAGTGCGGGGCCGCCGGAGATGATATCGCGAGGGTTTGGAAGTGAACTAGTTGAGTGAACTCCATCGACATATCTAACCAGTCGAGCAATTGCTCCACCAGTAAATAATCCATGTGAACAAGCAGCATGAACTTCTACTGCACCTTGGCTCCTTAATGCATCTGCTGCACGGCAAATAGTACCTCCAGTTGCAATCATATCATCCACTATTGCTACAATTTTCCCATCGACATCTAGATCTTTTGCTTTGTGAATGATTGTATGGGCGTCAATTCGAGTTTTTTCCAAATATGAAAATTGACAATCGATTAGTTTTGCAACCTCAGATGCCCTTTCAATCGCTCCTTTGTCTGGTGATAAGATAAAATCCGGATTCACCTCCTTTCGTAGATGTAATGCTAGTTCAGGCATGGCGGAAGTAAACGCGACAGGTACAGATAAATCTTTCAGCACTTTAGGTTCATGAATATCAAAAACGATTAGACCATCACACCTAGAGGCGAGAAGATTAGCAATTGCTCTAGCAGAAATTGCTTCACCAGGATTAAATCTCTTATCCTGTCTTGAGTATCCAAAGTATGGGATTGCTAGTAAAATTCCTGGGCCTACGTTCTCCATCTCTTGCGGACCAATATTCTTTAAATTCTCCATTTTCCCAGATCTTACGTCATTAATCGCTTCCAACATCAACATAGTTTCAATAATGCCAGAGTCGGGGAAAGTGTTTGAAACTAAGACTACAGGTTCTTTCCTCACAGCTTCAATAACTTCACTTGGCACTCTAATGTATCCTTCAGTATCGGGAAAACGTCTAGTTTCAAGCGAGTGATGCTGCCAATTTAGTGACTGAGCAAGTTGTTCTGCAAGGGGTCTTGAATTACTGCCTGACAGTACAACCATGTTATCCCCTCTGACCCACCCTCGGGGTGGACATTCATGTTCTTTGCGTGTAAAAATTAGAATTTGGTGCGCGAGGCAGGACTTGAACCTGCGACCTCCCGGTTATCAGCCGGGTGCTCCAACCGACTAAGCTACCCGCGCAAGGGTAATCTCGCCGACTAACCTCCCCGTCATAAGAGTGACGGAATAAATCACTCGTCAAATCTTAGATTTTCTAATCACTCTTCAGGCATTTCATTAATAGTAATGTATGAAGGCAACTGAAGTACTCTTTCAAATGTTCTAGAGAGTACTACTTCATCTAAGCGCTCTCTAGTTCTAGAAAAGGCTGTAATTGGAATTCTAATATTTTCTTCGATCTCGAAATCTTTCTGTACTCCAAGTCGTGTTTGAACAATAACTCCTTTGTATGTTCTCTTCACTTTGAATAATTTGGTTATTACTCCAATTTCTCTTCCTTGGTTATCTAGTACTGCTCTATCTAGCATCTCATCTGGTGCGTATAGTTTTTCATCGATACGTACAGTATTTCTCCATCTTCTCTGTAGTTCTCGCATAGATTTTGATAGTTTTACTGTCCCATCATTCCTGATGCTGTGAACTAGTTCCTTAGGTAAAGGCGCTAATTCTGCTGGCTTTCTCATATATTCGTCAGCAACATCTGTTTCAACTTGTATGCGCATAGATCGCACTCTAGCTTCATTTGGATGATGTCTTTCACCCACTATCGTTCCTACTTTCTTATCATTCACATATACATCTCTTTGGAGTAACTCCTGGATGTCGTATTTTTCGTTTGGCATTTTTCCCATCTCCTTGTTCCGGCTCTTCCGGTTAAACAGTCCTCGGTCGTGGGGGGTCTTATACTCTTTGTATAAAAATAGTCGAAATCCAATTGAAAATGTCGTATAATTAATACTAGTTCAATTGAAAATACGATAAAAAAATCGATTTTTGATATGTCGTATAATCTTATTTCCAATATGAGTTAAATAAATAAATATCTAAATTTATCCTCCAGAATAAAAAAATTTCTCAAAATTTATTGATTATTCAATTGCTTATAATTGACATATTTCACTAGCATCTTTGTTTGCAAAAAGTTGTAATTTTTTCTTTTTTCAATTGAAAATACTAATTTCTAACTTTAATTATTAGTGATGAATCTTATTCTATGGTATCAATTAACAGTGTGAACCTTTTAGCATGCACATGGAGGATTTTCCAGTAATCCACTTACGTGGGCAATTGGGTTCACTTGGGAACTCCATTATTCAACGCTTACTTAGGGAAGAGGTAGAAATCGTACTCGGCAGATCTGATTTTGAAAAAGCGAACAAAGTGTTTTCAACAGAACTCGAATTTTCCAAATCATGCCTTTCGATAAGTGAGGATTGTAAAATTAATCAAGGACATAGAGTTGTTCTTATTGGTTTCCAAGATTACACTAGTATCTATGATGACTCAGAATTGGGTATTGGAATCGATGGTGCTGAAGTGATATTGGTAACTCCTAGTCTAGGATCAGTTGAAGTCGATACCAGCGAGATTGACAGCCATATTATCGTGCATGATATGATTCCAACCGATTCTGTAAAGCCGTGGGAAAATCAATTTTTGAATAGTATATTGGCTTCTTTATCTAGTGGGGAAAAGATAGTTGACGTTCTTACTCCTAAGTATTTAGTAGCTGAATTAGATGTTGCAGATGCCCTTTCAAGATTACTAATCGGTGACAAACCAACTCCAAAGTCATTAGATATATCTGGCCGAAGAGGCTGGAGCCAGGTACAAATCTATCAAGAGTTGGAAGTCCTCTACAACCGAACTATGGCTGGACAGACAGGAAATTTTTCCACTGAAAATCTTACGACTCCAAGTACTCCTAATATTGAATTAATGACTAAGGGCGAGGTTATCGAAGACAACCGTCCAAAATTGGAAGGGCTGCATAGGGCATTAATCGATAGTGGGTTTGAAGGCTGGAGGCCAACAACTCCAATTAGAACTGCATTGATGTATTTTCTAATTGGAAAATTGAAATAATCAATTCAAAGTGTTTGAGGTCCACCTTCAGGAATTTCAGTTAGACTGGTTAGATTTCCAAATAGCGTAGGGCCGTTGGTGAATGTTCCAAAGATACCAGTGTCTCCATTAGGGTTGTGTGAAAGAGCTATCCAGGGTCTTCCATAGGCATCAATTTGCATATCAATAAAATCACCAAATCCGCCGCATCTCTCGTATCCGCACGTAGGGCTTGCATTATCCAATGGATCATCATGTGCATTGACTTGAACAGTAGTTATCAATGGGGTTTCATTAAAGGCATCAGTCATAACCGAAATATAACCATTCCACAAACCATCACCGTCTTCTCCAATGTATCCAAATGCTACTCTACCAGGGTCGCCAGCGATGACAACTGGAAATCCAGTTCCTTCAATGTGACTTGGGGCAATCATTACTGCATCGGACCAAGTTGCAGCATCATCAGTTGAGTATGAAAAGTACGGGAGGTTATCATACCCCATCCACATTGCATAGACATTACTTTGGGTATCAGTATCAACCTGAGCTTCTTCAGCGTTCCATGTATCAGCTGTACCTGATTGCTCAGTAGGCAATACATGTTCAGTCCAAGTTAATGCTCCATCATCCGTTTTATACATCGAATAACCTTCACCGTTACACCCTATTTGTCCACGGTAAAAGTTTCCATTCTCCGCTCCAATTATGTGCGCTGATAGTCCTCCGCTTTGACAGTCTACAGGTCCACCGGGTAACTCTGGGCCCCATGTAAATCCACCATCTTGACTTGCAGCACAGAGCGGCATTGGAGCATTACCATTAATGCAGAATACCCACAGAGTTTCATGTAAAAGACCTCCATATGGAGATGATGCGATTGTTTGGTGGTCTTGAACCGAATACCCCGTCGCTATTGATGGGCCAGTCCATGAAGCACCTTCATCATCAGACCATTCGACGGTCATTCCTCCAAGAGCATGCATGTCGAATTTCATAATTCGATCAGTCCAAGGGTCAACATATACATATGGATCGTTAGAATTGGCAACAGGTGGAAATGCTCCATAAACATCTTGACAACTATAATCGCTTATTGAGGTCATTTCAACCATATTGCTACATTGTACAATTGCAGTTGAGCCAGCATTACCATTTCCCCAGCTTGTGATGTATAGGTTGCCAGTAGAAGTAATTCCCATAGTTGGTTCGAAAGTGGACATACCTATGCTGTAATATGATGAACTAGAGTAGTAAGGGATATTGTCACCACCTAGTGCAGTGGTGTTATTCATTGCATTGATTCCTCCAGGGTAATGGTACCAGGTTCTGTCATCAAGCATATCTTTGAAGTCATATAATCCAGAAGTCTGTTCAATAACTTCAACTTCTTCTTCTCCAAAACATCCTGATAATGACATTAATGTCATAATTAAAATCATAAAAGTTGCATTTCGTTTTTTTCTCATTTTAGTTTCCTCCAAATAAATCACAGCCAATCAATGGAAGCAATACACTAGCATCTCCTTCTACACAAATATTCGGTGCTTCTGGGCGCATTTTACCCCATGAAATTGCTTCTCTAAGTCGTGCTCCAGAAAGACTTCCATCGTGTTCTGGTGCAGTAGTTATGTAAACTGCAGAATCTAGTCCGCCTCTATATTGGTTCCACCAGATTACATGGTGCTTTGAAATTCCTCCTCCGACCATTAGGGCATTGGATACTTCAACGTCCCAAGTCAAATCGCTCATCACCTGCTCATCTGCTAGGGTGTCGATATGAAAATCNCGATATTTCTGTCTAAACATGAACAGTTGTGCTCCGATTGACCCGTCAGTGATTCCCGGAATACAGACTGGAATCTTATGTTTGGCCNCCCAATAAATTAGGGAGTCAGGAGTACCAATTCTTTTTCCAAGTTCCCATACNAGNTGGATTGACCCAAAACCAATCCANGCATCTGCCCCAGTTTTTCCTGTTTCCTCCAATCTATCTTTGTAAATTTCTTCTAGTACAGGCATTACAACCTCTTCAATGATTTCTCCATAAGATGAGTTTGGAACAATAACATTTCCAAGTCGCATTAGTGAATGTTCTCCAAGTTCGATATCATCCAACTCAAATGCTCCATGGTAGTATTTTTTATGCGCTCTAGCAATGTCATGATCTAGCATCCCGCAAGTTGTAGATATTACATTGAACATTTTTTGTTTAATAGCTTCCACAAAGAANCCTCTTGTGCCGGTGGCACACAGGCATGCAGGGAAGGAAAGCCAATTGCAAACCTTGCTAGAATCGCCGTCTACAGCATTAATTTCTTTTTTCATATCGAGTAGAATNTCTCTTGCAGTAGCCAATTTTGTNGCAGTAAAACCGCCTGCAGAACTCATCTGATCAATTAGCGATTTAGGNGTCGAAATTGTAGAGAAATCATAGTCCTCAACCGGGACTTCGAAATCATCAGGTGAAATCGCCATAGTTAATCCAAATCGCAATTACAAATCAATCTGTCCATTGATTACATTAGGTGTTCAAGTTCAAAAATNCTATCTCTAAGTTTGGCTGCTTGTTCAAAATCTAATTCCAATGCCGCCTTTTTCATAGCGTCATTTAATTCGGCTAGNAAATCTTTAATTTGTTCAGNAGAAAGATTATTTTTGACATCATCAGGTTCATCATAAGTCAATTGAGAATTCGAATTTTCAATTGAAAAATTAACTCCATCGGAGCCATTGTTACTGTGACTCCAAGAACCNGCTCCAAGATTCAGTTTAGTTGCCCAGTCACCATCTTTTCTACCGCCTTTTTTAGCCACTAACCTTTTTGCACCTGTACCATCAGTTGTAGTGCCTGTAATGAATGATTCATCCTTAGAATTCATTTCAGGTAATGCCTTTTCGATGGTTTTTGGAATTATTCCGTGTTCTAGATTATATTTAATTTGCCGATTCCTTCTTTCCAATGTTTGTTGAATAGCTGCCTGCATAGCAGGTGAAACAGAGTCAGCATAGAGTAGAACCTTACCATTTGAATTTCTTGCTGCACGACCCATTGTTTGTAGTAAACTTCTTTCATTTCGCAGAAATCCTTGCTTATCAGCATCAAAGATTGCCACTAAGCTCACTTCTGGGANATCTAAACCCTCTCTTAGTAGNTTTATTCCAACAATTACATCNATTATTCCAAGTCGTAAGGCATTGATAATTTCACTTCTTTCTATGGTGTCAATTTCTGAATGCAAGTGGTGTGCTTTAATCCCCATATCATTAAGNTAAGCAGCAACTTCTTCAGCAAATTTAATTGTTAAAACAGTCACAAGACATCGCTCACCTTGCTCGATTCTTTCGTTTATTTCCGATAATAAGTTAGCAACTTGACCACTTGTTGGCCGTACTTCGAGAGTAGGATCTAATAATCCAGTCGGCCGTATTTCCATCTTTGAAATATGCTGAATTTTTTGTATAATCTCATACATACTCTCAGCGTCAGGATGTTTTTTATCCAAATCTGGCTTTTTTGCACCACCGCCAGATTGGGCATGTAATAGTCCCTTTGGGATAGTTTGGCCAGTGANTTCACATAGATGGCGCAGTTCTCTTTCTCCAGGGGTTGCAGAAACGTAAACCATTTGAGGTACTAAGGATTGAAATTCAGGGATTTTTAGAGGGCGATTATCTGCTGCAGTAGGCAGTCTAAATCCATGTTCGATTAGACTCTCCTTTCTCGACCTATCTCCATAGTACATACCGCCAACTTGGGGTAAACTTACATGAGATTCGTCCATTATTACTAGAAATTTCTTGGGATCTCCATGGAATTGTTTAGCGCATGCTGAGAAGAAATCTAGTAAACAGAATGGTCTTTGACCTCTTTGTCTACCATCGAAGTGCAAAGAATAATTCTCGATAGATTGGCAATGACCTATTTCTCTAAGCATTTCTAAGTCATATCTTGTTTTTTGTTCAATTCTATTTGCTTCAAGATCTTTNCCTAGGCTATTGAAATGGGCAATTCTATCGTCTAATTCATCTTCAATNGAAATCAATGCATTTTCAAACCTTTCTGGACTGGTCATAAAGAATTCTTTTGGATGAATCCATGCTTCATCTAAGATGTCTAATGTTTCCCAAGANACAGGGTCGCAAACTTGTATTTTTGTTACACCTTCATAGTCAAATTGTATTCTAAGGGGGTCATCTCTACTTGGCATCCAAACATCAAGAACTTCACCTCTCAACCTGCAACTTCCTCGAACCAGGTCAGTATTAGTTCTAGTATATTGTAGGGCGACTAATTCTTTTAACAGATCAATAGGTTCAATTTTTTGTCCAATATGGCATCTTACATGGGATTCCAAGAAAGTTTCAGGTGGATTTAAACCATAAATACAAGATACAGAAGATACTATGACGCAGTCTGGTCTAGTTACTAATGATGCAACTGCTGCAAACCTTTCTTGTTCTATTCTTTCATTGATTGATAATTCTTTATCGATGTAAAGGTCTCGATTTGCTAGATAAGCTTCTGGTTGATAGTAGTCATAGTGAGAAACGAAGTAATCCACTGCATTTTCTGGAAAGTATCCAGCCATTTCTTGATATAATTGGCGAGCAAGTGTCTTGTTATGGCTCATAATCAAGGTTGGAATATTCAATTTCTCGATAACCTTGGCCATAGCGAATGTT
>PADF01000022.1 GCA_002702945.1 Methanobacteriota archaeon | reverse complement strand
ATAGATGCTGAAATCGCTGAAGGCGATACTCCAGTTCTTGCAGACTAAATCTACTTTGGAGTGATTTTATGTCAGTTATTGATTTGAATACGTTAAACAACGGTAGCGAGTTAGTGAAGAGAGGCTTTGCAAGAATGCAGCAAGGCGGCGTAATAATGGATGTTGTTAATCCTGAACAGGCTGCTGTTGCTGAAGACTCAGGAGCAGTTGCAGTTATGGCACTAGAGCGAGTTCCAGCAGACATCCGAAGAGATGGTGGTGTTGCTAGAATGAGCCATCCAGATATGATTCAAGGAATTTTGGATTGTACTTCAATTCCTGTTATGGCTAAGTCTAGAATCGGTCATGACGGTGAGGCTAGAATTCTTGAATCAATGGGAGTTGATATGATTGATGAATCTGAAGTACTTACTCCTGCAGACCCATATTTCCACATAAATAAGAAAGATTATGAAATCCCGTTCGTATGTGGTGCTACAGAACTTGGTGAAGCAGTAAGGAGAATTTGGGAAGGAGCATCAATGATTCGTACCAAGGGTGAAGCTGGAACTGGAAATGTTGTTGCGGCAGTAACTCATGCTAGAATTATTGATCAGGAAATTCAACAAGTGAAAAAACTTGATGATTCCGGAATTTCCGATGCCGCAAGCATAATTATGGAAAGATATAGAGTTCTTTCGAATCAATCAAAATTACCTGGTAGTTACAATATGACTCCTTTTGGTGAAATTGGTCAATCAATGCATGAGGAAATATCTTCTATCCTAAATGATGTTAAGAAAATGGAAAGACTACCCGTTGTTACTTTTTCAGCAGGCGGAATTGCAACTCCTGCTGACGCATCTTTAATGATGCAAATGGGCATGGATGGAGTCTTTGTTGGTTCTGGAATCTTCAAGTCAGATGACCCTAAAACAATGGCTGATGCCATAGTAATGGCAACTGCACATTATGATGATGGAGCAAAAGTTGCTGAAGCAATGGCAATGACTCTAGGTTCACCAATGGTTGGAGATGAACTAGAAACTCTTGAAGTCCGACTAGACCAACGTGGCTGGTAATTACTCAAGAGGAGTATCGATTCCTTCCTCGCCAAGAGCCCACTTAAGGGTCTTAACTACACCTTGTAGTGCTTTGTGTGAACGTGCTGATTCCTTCATCCCGTCTAAATCTCCGGTTTTGCGACATTGTTCATACCAGTCCTTCCACTGGACTAATCTTTTTTCTGCTTCTTCAAGCATATTCTCTATTTCTGCCCAAGTACGGTTGTAAGAGCGATAGGGTGTATCGTCTTCAGAAGACATGCCAAACAGTTTGGCGGTAGTAATTGATTATTTTATTGATGCGGCTGAAAATATGATTAATCTAATTTTTCTCCGTTAATCGAAGTATTTGATTCAATAATAGCGTTATCACCAATAACACAATTTTCAATAGAACAAAAATCACCAATTTTAACATTACAACCAATTACTGAATTAATAATTTTACAGTTATTTCCAATATTAGTTTCCTTCATAATTAAAGAATTTTGTAAAAATGTATCTTTACCAATAATTGTACCGTCAGATAAAACACTACCGCGATTAATGGCTTGCGAACTAGATTTAGAAAATTCAAATCCATTGGTACCGATTACTTCTCCTTCTGGCATTTTGAAAGGCAAACTTTCTCGATCTTTTATCAAAGTATGTTGAGCACTGATTAATTCATTAGGAAGTCCAACATCAAACCAAACTCCTTCGATTTTTTTAGCATATATGGGCCATTCTAAATCTAATAATTTCGGAAACAATTGTTTACTAAAATCATATTTTTCACCCATCGGAATCAATTCTAAAACGTCCGGCTCAATAATGTATAAACCAGCATTAATAACATCACTAAATGCTTCTTTCGGTTCAGGCTTCTCGAGAAATTTCACTACAAAACCTTCGTCAAGACTACCGTCTAATTCTCCTTTTTGAGTCTTGGATAATCCAACAATACCGAACTCAGAAGGGTTTGTAACCTGCCAAAGACCAATTGTTACTTTGGCATTGGATTTTTTATGTGCATGTATTAAATTTTCAAGATTGCATGATAGGACAGAATCCCCAGATCCTACAACAAAGGTTTCCTTCAATTGGTCAACCAATAATCTAACACTTCCTGCAGTACCCATTGGAGTATTCTCTTGATTTATTTTGGAACTTGATAATCTTGAATCATTTGATGACCAGGACTCAACTAATTGCTCTAACATTTCACCTTTGTATCCAGTTGTAACAATAATGTTAGTAACTCCGGAATTTACCATAGCATCTTTTACAAATTCTATTACAGGCCTTCCTAATACTTCGACCATTGGCTTTGGTCTATTTTTAGTCAATGGATATAGCCGAGTACCTTGGCCCCCAGCCATTATTACACCAAACATATCAATCCTCATCTTTTTCTTGATGCATTGATGTTTACTCGGCGCATGTTTTTCTTCTTTTTGGACTTCTTGGAAACTCTATCAGTAACCATGTCCTCTGAATTTAATCCACCAAATGTCAAACTTCCCGTTTCAAGTAATTGCTTTGTTAATGATTCAGCAACATCTTCTGATTGAGCTCCTGTTTTCATAGCCTCAGCAATCGATTTATTGTGATCTACCATCCAAGATTTCCTCTCTTCTCTTGCAAGATTCAATTCATCTCTAGCTTTATTTACATCAACCATTAACTCGTCAATCTTAGAATGTACTTCATTTGCTTTTTCTTTATTCTCAACAAATTCAAGATGGAATCTATCTCCTTCAGATTTAAGGAAATCCCTATGTGCAAATACTTCATCAACTTCAGGTGACTTCAGGTTAACTCTTTCAACAGCTTCAATCATTGAATTATGTGCAGCATCCGCTTCTGCCTTTAGTGTTTTAATTGCAGAATCTAAATCCGACATATCTACTTTGACCATTTCAAATTCAGCAACTTCGGGTTCTAGTTCTTCTATTCTTTTTGAAAATTCTTTAATTTTCTTAACCATTTCCTTCTCTTTATTCACTCCAACTGAAGTTGTCTCGAACTTTTTCTCTAATGCATCGACCTCGTGTTTCAACTGATTGTATTCAGCAGTTGCTGAACGCTTTTTACCTCTTTCTGCACCCTTGCCTTTAATCTTAGAAATTAAATCTCGCATTTGTGCTTGGATTGCATTTCTTTTTTCTTTGAACATTTTTATTTCTGCACGTATTGCTTTTACCTCAGCCAAAACTAATTCAATTTTCTCCTTGTGTTCTTTATACTGAGACTGAACTGAATTCCTCTTATCGGCAGAAATTTTTGCTTGATCGTTAAAATTATTCCTTACTTCACGCATTTTTCGAACCTTAGATTCCATAGCGTGTAATTTCTCTCGCAGATCTCCATCCGGCTTTTCTTCGCCCTCTCCAAACTTCCCGCGCATGATGTGTCGAATCGATACTCCATTTCAATGCTATGGAAAATTGAAACTTTTGATTAAACGAAATTAAATATCCCTATTATCGATGCTGCTATTGTTCCAATACCACCAATAATGGTCAAAATTAGCGAACTCGAGGATCTGATTCTCTCCTTAAACTCAGACCTCACTCTAACATTCATCTGTGAACCAATCAATAATTCTCCACTAACTTCTTCCAACCTGACCGAAACAGTTGCTTCACCATATCTTTCAGGCAACATTGTTTGCCATGCAACTGTTCCGTCCCTTAGAAGTCCAGACATAATTGCTAAAATATCTTGATTACCTTTTTCTGAAACTGGAATTGCTTCATCGGGCCACCACTTCTCTTCTCCAGGTTCTAATCGATAAGTCATCGCCAAGTCATGAGGTCTAAAATCTGGGGATTGAACTCTTAATACCAAGGTTCTAGATTCATTAGAAAGATTATGCATGAAAGTGAATAGGTTCGCTTTCTTATGAATAATATTTTCCATATCAACTTCAAAAACTATTCCACCATGCAATGATTTTCTACCTGCAGATAAATCTTCTTCAATACGGCCGATCATCCTGAAAAATGCTGGTGTTCTCTTCTCAATGTGTTCTAAAATTAACAGCCACTCTTCAATAGTAAATACATGATGGTTTTTTATAAAATCTACACCCTTTTTATTCAAGATTTCTCCTAATTCGTCAAATACTGATGATAAATCTAAACCTTTGGAATGTTTATACAATGTCATCATCATTTTCTCTCTAGCAAATCTAGGTTCAATACCTCTTTTTACATAACTTTCAACATCCTTTACAAAGGCGTCATATTCAGTTTTTAACAGAGGGTCTAATTGCGATTTGACTAAATCACTCAAAACCATGTCAAGAGTAGATGGGTGAACAGGAGGGACATATGAATTAAGCAGACCTGTCTTCTCAGCTAAATTGAAGTATGAACTTCTAGTCGAAATATGCTGCCCCATAGATAGAACAGTAAATGAAAAGGAGAATAATAAGAAGTTTCTACCCATATCTGATTGAATTCCGTAGAACGAAACTGCCGATATTGACAGGATAGCTAACATAGCATAACTTAGAGCAAAAAAATGCTTAGAGGCGGATTTACTTAACATATTTTCCATTGATGAATAACCATGAAGTGAACGAACCGAAAGGTGTAAATCTTCAGCATCCTTAACTTTCGACTTGAAATTTTGAATGCTAATGTTTACTCTATGTCTATGTAAAGCCATTGACAAAATGTATCCTAGCAATATTATGAATACTAAACCAACAATCATTGTTGCAAAACTTACCTTCAGGGTTGGTTGGACAAAATCTACCCACCATTGTGGAGATCTAGATGCTTGAGACCATGCTCCAAAAAAGGCTAATATAGCAATAGCAGGTAAAAACAATAGAAGTCTTATTCCAGAACTGATTAATTGTCGATCAATCGCATAAAGAAAATTTTCATCATTCCATTTTTTCATTGATTTAATGGTCTTTTTCTTTAATTTTTCTACAGACTCTGTGAGTGAAACAGTGTCATTTTCTCCATCCAACGAATCCTTAGACTCGCTCAACTCTTCCTCAGAAGTCACTTCCTATTACCTCCCGCAACCCTACTAAATCATTTAAGCACTAAAGTGTTGACATTAATTTTTAACTAATGTCGCAAATCTAGAAGTATATTATTGGATATGGATTCATCGATTTTTAGAATCTTATTAGATGATTTAATCTTATATTCACCATCAAAAATTATCTCGGTACCAACTTCAATTCCAAGACGAGAAATCAGATTAATATCATCGCTTGACAAAGAAATAAAAGATACTTTACCAGACTCTCCCATTTGCATGTTTGACAAATTTCTAACCCCTGAACTCTTTGATTTCAGACGTTCGGATAATTCCGTTCTAATTTTAGGAATATCTCTACCAATAGGATCAATATCTGGATTGCCGAAATAAATCGATAAAGCAACATCTAAGTCATCATTGATAGCATGTTCTAGACGGCACGCTGTATCATCATGGTCACCTTCAAACGGAAGGTGTTCAAGTAATACTCTTGCCAATCTATGTCGGCGCTTCATCATTTTCCCATGTTCAAGCCCCATAGCAGTTAATGATGACCCCTTGTATGGTACATAATCTAAAAATCCCTTTGCGGCTAGTCTTTGAACCATCTCAGTGGCTGATGCAGGGGAAATTTTCAGTGATTCAGCTAGAATTCCTGTTCTAACTCTTTCCTCAGGATTTTTTTCATAAAAGCCATACATAGCCTCAAGGTACTCATCTTCAAACTCTTGGAAGTGACCTGCGCTCATAATAATGCTAATACGGAGTGGGTTTTCAACTTAACTAATCATCTGTCCGGAAAATAGTCTTGCAAGCAGGGCACCTTACTGAACCAGAATAACTCTCTGGTATCCTTAGTGTTTGAGTACAATCTGGACAAGAAACTTTAACCTTACCGTCGCTAATATTCTCTTCAATGGATTCTTGCTCGACTTTTTCTTGTTCAATTTCTCTAGTTGGATCCTTCTTTTCTTCAACTTCGAAACTGTGTTCACAATCCGGACATCTGACCGAGCCAGAATAATTCGAAGGTATTCTCAACTGCCGAGAACATTCTGGACAGGCAATTTGGATCTTGACATCAGATAGTTCGAGTTCAGAATCGTCTGAAACTTTCTTTTTCTTAGGAATTGGTTTAGAAGATTCCTTATTAGGGTTTGAACCCCTAATTCTGATAACAAGAATTATTGCCGCTGCTAATGCAATTCCACCTAAAATCCCAGTCCAAGGAATTGGTTGTGACTCCTCTTCAACTTGAGTAACGGAGGAAATGAATATATTTTCTGAATTGATATTCTGTTGAGAAACTGACCAAGTTGAAACTAATGATACCTCATCGCCTTCAGGCCAAACAAAATTGAATCTTTCAATTGATGATGTTTGAGGTCCTAGAGCATCTATATTCCTCTCATCAATTAGAATTCCAGAACTGGTTTTTAATATTAAAATTCCATTTGAACCTTTCACGGTTCCTGAGTTTTGAAGTGTCAATGTAACTTCAGCATTTTCACCCGCAGTTGGACGGTTTGGATTGGATTGTGAATCAAATGAAATCGAATAGATCGGCCTTTCACTAGGAATGTCGACATTTACTGAAGAAAATCCAAAACCTGCAACCCAGTCAACTTCATTGACTCTTACTATTACCTTTTCAGCATCAACAAATCCAATGTTAATACTTCCTCCAGTCATTCCGGGACTCAAAGTAATTATTTTATCGACTAAAAAATTCTCTGTTAGCGAATCGATATATCCAAGCCTAATTCTAACTTCCCTATCAATACCATTTGAGAGAGAAACACTCCAATCAAATGATATTCCATTTTCAGCGTCCCATGTCACAGATTCTATTTCTATCTCAACGGTCTGTTTTTCAAAAATAGATAGATTCAATGCCCCAAGTAATCCCGAATCTATAGAACCATCATAAGATTCTATACTCCAATTTAGCATTTGTAGCCCGCTATTTACCATAGGCACCTCAACAGAAACCTCACCTGCCTCATCAGGATTAAGTTCAATATATGAGCCGGAATAAGTTATTCCAGCAACCTCACACTGAATCTTAACATGCCCCATAATAGAGCCATGATTCCTTACCAAGAGAGATAATCGGACAGTATCTCCATCATGCCACGGACCCAGTAAAGTAGCCGGGGTATTGCCCCCAGCAGATTCAAACTCTGCGGATTCGACAAATAACGAAATATTTACTGAATCATCTGATAAGTCTGAAACCCTATCTCCACTAATTGAACATACCAGAAGACCAGGTCTAGCGGTTGTAGAAATCGATAAATTGGTTTGAGAAAGATTGGACAAGTTGAGGTTATTATTGAAAATAGTCTCAGTCTCAAAAATACAGGTCACTATTCCACTGAAATCAACTTCTCCTGCGTTAGATAATTGTAAATTCCAAAAAACCTGTTCTCCCGCAATAATCTCTGAAGTATTTTGACTTAGTAACAGAATTAGATTCGGAAGTGGAGGAGGGAAGATGGTAGAATTGAAAGTGATAGATTCATCTAGTTGATTTAGATCTCCAGTATCATTTATTGAAAGAAAAATATTCACAGAACCTTCATTCATAATTATTGATGAATTGAAATAAAATATTGATGTTTGCATTGATGAAACTGTAAAAATTTGCGAAGAGAAGTTTTCAGTAGCCAGTGATTCAGTCAAGTTAACAGTTAGAAATCCATTCCAGTCATAATCTCCATTATTGATAATTGGGATTTGAAGTTGTAAATAATCTCCGTCATTAACAGTTAGATTACCAGTATTTTGACCTAAAGAATCAATACCCTCAACGATTATAGAATCACTCTGTCCAATTGAAATATTCAATGGATTTAATCTATGTAGGGTTCTTTGAAAGGACGAATCATGTGTTGATTCAATTGAAGTTACATCTCCTAAAATTGTAACAATAATAATCACATAACCAAAAGGAACTTCTGTTAAATTNTGNGAATAGGCAATGGTCTCACCTAAAATCAANTGTAAACTTTCAGAATGNGANCTCAATGATTCACCTGACATTGANTGCATGTCAATGGAAATGTTGGCAAACGAGGTACCAGCACTTCCAATATTGTCAATATTAAATTCCAAGTCATAGTAACTCTCTTCTATAGCGTCAAAATCTTGAAGATTTATTGAAGCCAATTCGATAGAAACTCCTTCGCTCGATGCTGAAACGATAGGCAGAGAATAAGGGCAAATAAGCAGAGTGATAATCAATAGAAAATATACTCTATTGTCACTACCCATAACGCCCACATCGTTGCTAATAATAGGGGGTTTTTCACCTTCTCGCCTAAAACTACTCCTGCGCCATGTTTATTCAAGGTTGAAAACTGGCCCGTATGTATGACTCCGCAAGACTTGCTAGCCGTCTCACCAGATTTTCTGGCCAAGACGATTCTTCATCGNAGAGAGATGATGATGCAAGATCTCCCCAATAACCTAGCCAAAAGGCAAGAAGAAAGACATATAGCAGCTAAGTTGGCACAAGATTCCAAACAACGCAAAGATGAAATTTCATCTAANGTAAATAACTTAAAACACGAGAGTGAAGCGTCATTAGAATCTGTAATCGAGTTATTATTTCAGATTAACAAAATTTGCCAGGNCGAATCTGGAAAAGTTTTCATCGAAAATAGCGAGATAAAGCTTATCTCCGAAGGACAGAATGTTCTCCAAAATTTAGAGAAAGTTAGTAAAATTTTGACAAAAAATGAATCTTGGTCGGGAAAAAATATTGAGTCCGAAGAAACCNAAAAAGAATTATCAGAAATTAGAAAGCAAGCAAATAAATTAATCCTATCTGGTAGAAAAGCAAATGATGCAAAGTTAGACTTAACAATAGAAAATGAAAAAATAAACTCAATTTGGTTAGAAAATGAATCTCACAGGAGAAGATGTGAATCTAGATATACTAAACTCAAACGCAGTAACGAAGAAACNGAATCAGCTGTAGAATATTGGAGTTCAAAAATTGAGACTAATTTCGAAGATTTACTTACTGATGCAAAAAGAGTTGCTGATGGAGGACCATCCAGTCGCTATTTGATGAAACAAAAAACACCAACTAGGAACAAGGGGAAATAGTGATGCAAGAAAATTGTAAAATCACTGGCATGAAACCATCTCAACAAAAGAGATGGCCCTTATTTTACTCTTTACTCACTGGTGATTTCAATCAAAACAAAATAGATATTTCAGTTGATAAACTGAGTAAAGAAATAATGCAGTTTTGCTCAAAACANGAAACAACCGATGAAATTCAAGATCGAAAGAATGCAATAATTAATCATTTAAAGAAGCGATTTAATCGAAAGTTCAACGGTTCAAAAATGACTACATTTGGTTCATCTGAATCTGGACTAGGTTTGAAAAATGGCGACATTGATTTATGCTTAGAGTTCAAAAGTGAAAAGCCAAAGAAAGTCTTAACCAAAATTGCTAGAATGTTGAGAGAAGATGGTATGGAAGATGTAACACTTATTGCTCATGCTAAAGTACCGATTGTGAAATTCATTGATTCAAGAACCAAGATTCCAATTGATATTTCGATAAATAACAGCCTAGCAATTCATAATACTAAACTTCTAAAATCATACAATGATTTTGACATTAGAGTTCGACCCTTTGTACTCGCAATCAAACATTGGGCTTTGCACCGCGGAATATGTAATGCCGCCTATGGTACGTTTTCTTCATATGCATGGACACTGATTGCATTACAATCCTTACAGACATGTAACCCACCAATACTGCCAAATATCCAACAAGGAGAAAATAGAATTCTTCAACAAATTGAAGGAACTTCTTACGATTTAACAATGCATGAAAATCCTTCTGATTTACTCATAAGCGAAAATAAATCAAGTATTGGAAATTTGATAACTAGTTTCTTCGAGCAATTTGCAATAAACTGGCCATGGGAGGATAATGTCATATCTATCCGTTCAGGAAAAATGATACCTCGAAAAGAAAAGAATTGGGAAGAAAAAAAGCCAAAATTACTGGATGCGTTAACCGATGAAGATAAACTAAGATTAGGAAAACATAGTCTTCCTGTTGAAGATCCATTTGACCATTTACATGACCTAAGTAGAGTTCTGCGAACTGAAGGAGTAATGGATATTCGTGAAGAATTTTTACGCGCTTATANCATCATATCTAGTGGTGGAAGTTGGGAAGAATTGACGAAGACAAAGTTCCCAGAATTAGTAAATGAAACTCCTAATACAGATTTATTTGAGGATCTTAGAGATGTTCCAAAACAAGATNTAATAGATAAACTAGAAAATCTCCAAGATAATTTACATATTGTTGAATCAAAAATCAAAGTAAGAAAGAGTGAACGTAATAATGCCATAGAGATGTCAAAGGCAATCAGGAAGAATGCAGAACTTAAGAGTGAGGAAACTAAACTTGGAAATTCCTTAAAGCCAAGAAGAGAGAAGATTGAGAAAATAAAGATGCAAAGAGATTCTGTAAATAATAATTATATCCCAGTTCACTGGATTGAAGATGAAATGACTAAAATTTTCCATAGACTTACTGAAGATGTAGATTTGATGACTGCCCCCTCGTTAAACAAGGAGAAGGAATTATTCTCTTGGTTTTTTGAACTACAAAGTATGCATCAGCACTCAAAGAAGACCCGTGAACTGCACAATCAATTTATAAAATTACTAAATGAACAAAAAGACACCTTAGATGAATTAGACTTGGTTAAGAAAAACAGTAATTCAACATTTGGAGATTATGAAAACTTTGATGACTTAGCGCATAAGCTATTACTTGAGTTAAATTCTATTCATAATGAAAAAAGAATCTTACGTAGAGAAATAGGAAGGCTAGAAGCATGGTTAAGAATTTGTGATCGTAAGAAGAGAGATAAAAAGAAGTCTAAAAATAAGAAACATGGAAACAGGAAAAAATCCTTTTCTAGGGATTCAGTGAACATTGAGGAGGTAAAGTCTAGAGCATCTTCTGGCGAGAATTTATCACTTTCAGATCTAGGNGCACTACTCAATAGTGGAGGACTTTCCTCTATACAAAATGGTAAAAAAGAAAAGCATCAACCAAAGAAGAAGAAAAAAATGAGTAGNAATATTTCTCCATCGCGTGGTAAGCGTGGCCGGTCAAAGAAGAACTATTGAGGTGNATAAATGTCTGACATCCAATGGGTGTATGGTCTAAAACCCGAGTCTATTACCATTGAATGGAGAAATAGAATTAGAGAATTATTCTTATCGGAAACAAATGAAATCTACAAAGATTCTTCCCTTTTAGCCCTTAAAATCCCAGAGTGGGATGGAAATTTAATGCTTATTGATAGAGATATTTACCCCGATGCTTCATCTCTTAAAGGTATTTTATGGAGTAAACCATTTATGAGTAACTCTACTAGAATTGTCGCATTTGTGATTGACAAAGAGTTTCAGTCGAAAGGACATGGTGGAAGAGCATGGTCCTTTATGCAAAAGAAGATGAAAGAAGTTGGAATTAAATTTGTCCAATTAGAAGTTAAATGTTCAAACACTAAGGCTCAGGAATTCTATATAGCAAGGGGCATGGAGATAATATCAAGAATTGATATGTACTATAAAGACGAACATGGATACATGATGCGTGGGGAAGTATAGATAGTAATCTTTGAATCTCAAAGGTTATTTTCTGCCAAGTGCACCATGGTATATGGAAGATTTCATCGTCTCCGACTTGCTACGGATAAATGGAGTCATCAATGCTGCTCTATTAGATGATGAGGGATTTGTTTTAGCGATTGCTAANAGCGAGATTGAGGTAACTAAAGATATAGAAAAAATAGCCGATATTGATTTAGATAGTAAGGGCTATTCTAGAATCACAATCACTTCTGAAAAAGCAATTTTGATTATTGATAAATTAGATTCGGATAATCGACTGATAACTTGGTGTGAACAATCTTGTAATTTAGGAATGATAAGAAAAAACCTAGATAACGCCGTACTGAGGCTTAATTCCTACCTTGGAAATTAATTTGTCTTGTTTTTTTGAATTTAACCTTAAAGAAATTCAATATCAAGAATTAAATGGGGGTTATTGGTCGCACAGTCAGCGTAAGATGGGAATCTTATGTGAACAGGTGCGTAGGAATATGTCAGAAATGAAAGAAATTCTTGAAGAAAGACGTAAAATGGTAGATGAAAAAGCAACAAAATATCGCACTACTAGAGATGAATGGAATCAAAAAACTAAAGAAAATACAGCCGCTAGAAATGAGCTTAATTCTGAGGTTCGAGAGTTGATTGTTCAAGTTAAAGAACAAAGGGAAATTAGAGAACAAATGAATGAGTTGGTTAGGGAAAAGAAAAGTGCCCGCCAAGAAGCAAACGGTAAAGTCCGTGAGGCTAAATCTATAATCGACCAATCTTCAAATCCCACACAGCCCCAAAGCGATAATAGATCACGACGTGGTAGAGATCGCCCTGAAACTATTCATTCNCTTTCAAGGGAATTGAACCGACTCGAATCTGAGTTCGAAAGAGGTCAGCATACTGGTAAAAATGAGACTAAAGTCATGAAAAGAATGAAAGATATNTCTTCAAAATTAAAGCGAATGAAGAGTGCCGAAGATTCTAATGATGATCTAAAAGATGCTAGAGAATCCCTAAGAAAGGCTATCGAATTACAAGACATGGCCCACGAGGAAGTTCAAAAAGCAGCTCAAGCAGCTCAAGAAGCTCATGACTTAATGTTGCAATGGAATAAAGAAGTCGATAAGCAAAGGGATAAGGCGGAATCTTGCCATAGAGAACTAAGGCGCTCAAAGAAAGAAGCTGATAAATCTCACCACTTGTATATCGTTTCACTAAGGTGCTTACATTCTATCCAAGATATCTTGAATGCTATGAAGGGCTCTGGTGTTGGAGAAGGACAGAGAAAAGATGCAAGAGTTGAAGTTCAAGATTTGATGTCAAAATTATTATCTGGAGACACATTATCTACTGAAGAATTAATGCAACTGCAAAAATTTGACTGATTAAATCGTAGCAATCAAAGACTCTCAGTGAAACAATNAAATTAGGGGAGGCATAAGATATGATTTCCAAAGATGAAATTGCTGGAATTGTGGAAGATTATGACAGACTAAAACTGAGAATTGGNATGACTGCATCACATTCTGCTCTGGATATTTGTGATGGAGCAATTGAAGAAGGTTTTCCTACTGTNGCCTACTGTAAAGAAGGAAGACATAAGACATATGCTAATTATTTCAAAACTCAAAGATCAAGTTCTGGTAGAGTAATTAGAGGCATGGTTGATAAAGCAATAATTCTTAATTCCTTTAACGATGTAATGAATTCAGACTTACAGAATGAAATGCGTAAAAGAAATGTAGTCTATATCCCTAATCGCTCATTTACTTCTTACTCAACTATCGAGGATGTAGAAAATAATTTCAAAGTACCTCTATTCGGTTCAAGAAATATGCTTAGAATGGAAGAAAGAACAGAAGAACAAGATTACTATTGGATTCTTGATAAAGCAGGATTACCATACCCNGAAGCAATNGAAGANCCTCAAGATATTGATTGTCTCGTAATAGTAAAGCTGCATCATGCACAAAAGAAATTGGAAAGAGGATTTTTCACCTGTGCCTCATATNAAGAATATGTTGAAAAATCAAAATCCTTGCTAAATGAAGGTGTAATAGATGAAGAATCACTTGCAGGTGCTAGAATTGAGAGATATGTCATAGGCCCTGTTTTCAATCTAAACTTCTTCTATAGCCCATTGGCTGAGGAAGGTGAAAAGTTAGAACTTTTAGGTGTTGACTGGAGATTTGAATCATCTCTAGATGGCCATGTTAGATTACCCGCACCTCAACAGATGACTATGCCTTTACATCAGCAAATACCTGAAATGACTGTAGTTGGACACAATACGGCTACGATTAGAGAATCACTTCTTGAAAAAGCATTTGAATTGGGCGAGAAGTTTATTCAAGCTAGTAAAGAACATTATGACCCAGGTATCATTGGGCCGTTTTGTCTTCAAACATGTATAGACAAGGACATGAATTATTACATCTACGATGTTGCTCCACGTTTAGGTGGAGGTACCAATGTCCATGTTAGCGTTGGCCATCCATATGGTAATGCTACTTGGAGAAAGCCAATGTCAAGTGGACGTAGAATCGCAATGGAACTTAGACTTGCTGCAGAACAAGATAGATTACTCGAAGTTCTAACTTGAGTTAGTATCTAAACTGAGGATAATACTGCTGAGTATATGCTACTGCATGCTCATGTGGGTATCCCTGAGCAACTAAATTTTGGTAATATTGCATTGCAGGATTATTTTGAACCACTGGTTGTACTTGATTCATCATTTGTGCAGGAGGGCCAGATTGAACNGGAGGGCCATTATTTACTGCAACNTGTTGATTGATATTCATTTGATTATCAAACATTTGATTTTGATGTGCGCCATTTCTTCTAACGAATAATAAAACACCAACCAAAATTGCAATCACAGTAAAAATACCGCCACCAATCAAAAGAGTAGATGATGAAGCAGANTCTGATTCTGGCGGTGGACCCCATCTAGTTGGATCGTCTGGATAGCCATCTGCTCCACTAGAAAAACTCCAATCGGGGTCTGTATTAGAATATCCATCTCCATCACTATCATAACAGCCAATTCTATCATTTGTGGAGTTACCTTTCACGTTATAGCAAGCATCAGCGCCTTGCATTGTAGTCCATGTATCACTAGGATTCGAATATCCATCTTCGTCAAAATCTGGACATCCATAGCGATCTAAAGTAGATGTCCCCTTTACTGAAATACATCCATCGGGCTGGAAACCATCCGGATTATTTCCAAAACCGTCTACATCGGAGTCTTCCCATTGCGTAGGCTCAAAAATGAACGCATCTGCACCATCATTTATTGACCAAGAAGACTGTACAGGGTCAGAATAACCATCTCCATCAGTATCAATACAACCGAAGCGATCAATCGTAGAATTTCCAGCTACATCTAGACAAGAATCAGGCTGATTACCAAATTGATTATCACCAAAACCATCACCATCAGAATCAAACCATTGNGTAGAATCGAAAATAAATTGATCTACAACATCATACCAACCATCGCCATCGAAATCAGGACAACCGTAAATTCCATTTTGAGTAGAATTNCCAGGTTGGAACGGACATGCGTCTTGAGTCAATGGGTTAACTCCGTCAACAAATGTTCCAGGCCAATTCTCGGGACGGTCCTGCCAAGAAACNTTACCCCAGTTATCTCCAAACCCATCGCCATCGAGATCTGCCCACTGGGTATCGTCATCGACAAATGCATCAGCGCCCTGTTCAACTNACCAAGAAATATCGGGATTGGAAAATCCATCNCCATCAGAGTCTCTGCAACCCTTTCTGTCTTCATAAGAATCTCCTGAATCATCAACACAATCATCGGAATTGACTCCATCTTGGTTGTCCCCATAACCATCACTATCCGTATCAGACCATTGAGTAGGTTCAAAGTCAAAATCGTCATCAACATTTGCCCATCCATCTCCATCAGAATCAAGACAACCAATTTTACCATTCTCTGATGAATTACCATATTCGAATGGGCAATCATCGGAAATGTCAGCCCAACCATCTAAATCAGAATCGACACAACCTATCTCAAAACCAAGAGTTGAGGTCCCATAAGTAGTAGGGCANTCATCACTTGAATCAGTGAATGCATCACCATCATCATTGTTATCTTCATCACTATCTCTACAACCGTCGCCATCCATATCTGTTGTAGGTTCAGAAACCCATGTCGGTCTTGGAGGGCTGTATGAGGTTAGAGGGCATCCATCCGAGGCATCTAAAATACCATCATTATCATCATCAAGATCTTCTGGATGGTCATCTTTACATCCATCATTATCCCAGTCAGTTGACGCACTAGGGTTTGCAAAATCTCGAGTNCTAGTCCATCCTGTTTGACTATTTCTTGGACAATTATCAGGGAAATTATCTGTAATNCCATCATTATCATCATCAGAATCACATGAATCACCTTCAGAATCTAAATCAGTATTTTCTTGACCAGGATTAGGCGTATTTGGACAATTATCATCATCATCAGCCACACCATCTCCATCAGCATCTTCAATGGAAACTGTTTGAGTAAACCAAACATAAGGCATCAAAACTGATGTTGATTGGGTTGATGCTGACGAAGAACCGAAATCGATTGTTCCGTTATAGTTGCCAGTAACAACCAAGGCGCCATTAGATAACAACGAAATACCAGATATTGCATCATCATCAGTACTTCCTGCATCAAATAGTGCCACTGAGTTGCCATTAGAATCAAAACTGACCAAAACTGAATCATTAAGTCCTCTCGGAGTAAAACTTGTAGAGCCAAAAGAATACGAACTTTGAGAAGATAATCCCATAATTGTTAATCCGCTGATAGAATCATAAACTACGCCAGAGGAGGTGTCATAACTACTACCACCAACTGATTTTGCCCAATTCCATGTCCCTGATTGACTGATACTACCAACGAATGCATCNGTTTGACCTTGGCTTGAAAGTTGAGTTCCTAGATTAATNGCTCCAGTAAAGGATCCTGTCACTAGTAGATTGTTAGAACTATCAAATGCAAGACCAATTGAATTAGATTCACCGCTTCCACTGGTTGCATATGCACTTTGCCAGTTTCCAGCAGAATTAATCTTTGCTAGAGCCATAGGAACTTCATTTGTCGAGGCTGTAACGACGACACTACCAAATGACATACTGACTTGTAAAGTTGTACCTATCCAAACGTTATTACTTGAATCTGAGATCATTGAGTCTACTACTTGAAAACCTTGCCCTCTAGCGTCTTCAAGCCATTGTAGAGAACCTGAATTAGAATACTTTACTAGATAAATTTCAGCATCATTGAGGTCTAACTGACCATTATTTACTCCATCTCCACTTGACCCTGCATCAGTATTTCCTAAAAAGAAGCCACCTGCAATTACATTGCTATTGGAGTCTGTAGTTATCGACGTCCCTTGAACCCAATCTATTGAAGTAACCAAAGTTCCATCATAATCACCATTTCCACGCAAGGCTTCTGCCCACATCCACTGGCCTGAAGAGGATAATTTAGCAACCCAACTATCATAATATCCTGTTGAGGTTAAAGATATACTACCAAAGGAGATTGAATCATAAAATCTACCTGTTGCGAAAATATCTCCATTAGGTGCAATAGCAATATCTCCAATAGTGGCTTCAGCAAACTGTGAAATTCCTGTAATTGATATTTTTTCCATCCACTGCCAATTGCCATTGGAATCTGATTTAGCTATCCAAGGTTCAATATTTTGACCTGAAGTAATTGAGGAAGAACCCATAGACATAGTAGTTGAACCACTCATAATTCCAGCAATAACAAATTCATTATTGCCAGTNGAATCTATCGATGTGACCACTGCTGGATTAGATGCACTTGCTGATGCGGACCAATCATTGGAATTTTTAGAAGAAAAATAGTTTCTAAATTGATCATTGTTGTCAAATTCTTTGCCATCGTTAGAATTTTCAATGTCATAATGTATTAATGAAGTACTCAAAAAAAGTAATATAATTATCCAAGAAATCAAACTTCGGCTTGAAGAAACATATTCGCCCATGGCATGGCCTCAACCACTCCATGCATGTTTAGGAGATGAACTCTTCCCTATTTTATGATATTAAATTCTGGCAGAATTGACTCAAAGATTAGAATCTAATGAAAGCAGTTCGCTTTCCCCAGCATCAATAACGGTAATTGTAGATACAGAAAAAGGCTTACCACAAGCGATACCCAGTTCTCTGTTGACCAAAGCTGAGCGGAACATAGTCACCTCTGGATGCTTTGCATGTAGTTCATCAGTATAATCAACAGGGCAATTTGCGGCAAGAACAACCAATTTTGCATCTCCATTAGAACATGCATCTATTGCTTGTCTTTGTCCAAATAATAATTTTCCAGTCGCTATTGCATTCTTTAATTGTCGGCTTAAATCCATATTTTTTCCTCCATTCTCCACATTGTTTCTCATGGTGGGATTATCACTCTTCAGGTATGTAGAATAATTCTACACTTCCAGTACCTAGAGATATTGGTTGACCTACGATGATGTTTTCTGCAACACCAGTCAAATAATCTCTTTCTCCAATAATTCCTGCCTTTAGCAGGTGATTAACAGTAACTTCGAAAGCAGCACGAGCAAGAATACTGTGCTTTGTACCAGATACACCGTGACGNCCTATTGCTCTAACTTCACCTTCCGATGTCATTACATCTGCAACAAGTAAAAGGTGTCTTGTATCAACTTCAAGACGTGCGCCATCAAGTGTTGCTTGTAATTCGTTGACAATNGCTTGTCTNGCAGCTTCAATTCCTAGGTGATCGTAAATCTCGATGATATTATTTGTATAGGTTCTCGAACGATCAATAGTCTCAATTTCACTAATTCTAGATAGATTGGAGCCAATTGTTGAAAGATAATATTCACCAGTCTTATCNTCTAATTGAACATTCGCTCTTTCGATATTTGGAATACCTTTTAGTCGCATATCTCTAATCTTCTCTTCAAGTTGAAGTAACATAGTATAGGAAGGTGGATTCTCAGCAAGTTCTGCTAAATCTTCCTCTGAAAATACTCCCGGAATTAGGGTNAGTTTTGATGGATTCTTTTCCTTGTCAGTCTGAACTAGAAGTCTAGTTGCNCTCTCAAGTTTATCTTTAACCTCAGCAGCACTCATGTTTTTCTGTTTCAAATTACTCTTATTNAATTTTAGAACGAGTCTTCTCTGAGCAACATCGGTTTCTAATGAAGCAATATTAACAGTAGTAGTTACCTCAATGGAAGCAGCTAATTTCTGTGCTTCATCGGCAGAGGATTTCTTATCATCTTGAAGTCTAATTGTCATTGTAGGAGTGTTTGGAACTTTTCTAGCATCTACAATCTCTATAATTCTAGGAAGACCTTGAGTTACGTTTACAGTAGCAACACCTGCATAGTGGAAAGTTCTCATAGTCATCTGAGTTCCAGGCTCACCAATTGATTGAGCAGTAATAATTCCTGCCGCTTCATATGGGTCGATACTTGCTCTATCAAGAGCGACAATTGCCTCACCGACTACTTTCTTGGCTTGAGGTTTGGTTAATTTCTTCATACCTCTTGCGTGAATTGCTTCAGTTAAATCATGGAAAATTCTATCAGTAAATCTTCTAGAACCNGATGCCTCAACAGCATCTACAAGGCTCTTGAAAACAGGATTATCTGATAATGGNTCTTCAAGTGATCTAAGTTTTGCTTCTTGATTGTATGAATCAATATCAGCAGTTGACTTAACNCGTGCCCTGGATCTAACTTTTCTACCCANGGTTACAGCAGTAACTGGNCCTATAGCTTCACTATTTTCNAACTTATTCTTTTGATTTGCTCCNTCAATAATTGTCTTAATTGAAGCAGCTGTTTCAGAATCAGTCTCACAAATTTGACCAATTTCTCCAACNGGGAGAATTTTTACATCATCCCACTTTCTATCATCNGCNAGTACGTGAGCAAAATTTTCAGCGATACCCAAATCCATTAGTTTCTTCTTGGTTGCACTCTTAACTACCATCAGGCTTCACCTCCGTCATTCTCACTAACTTCATCATCCCATGCTCCGAGATCTTCTTCTTTCTCTTCGCGTTCAAATGATTCGCGCTTGACTACTGTTGCACCTTCTGTTCCAAGGGCTTCATCAACAATTACATCGATGTTAAATGGTGAACCATGTACACCACGAGATGGGTCGATTCCGTCTTCACCATAACTGAACTGTATAATTCTATTAGCTGTATTTCTAACTGACAACATATCATCATCGTATACCTTCAAGTCGTCCATAGCATTAATCAATCTTCTCTGCATATAACCTGACTTAGCCGTACGAACCGCAGTATCAACCAGTGATTCTCTTCCGGAAACTGAAAGCATAAAGAACTCTGTAGGTTCTAGTCCACGCTTGAATGAGTTAGAAATAAATCCTCTATCAAGAGCACCTCGTCCGCCTCGCTTGAAGTGAGCCAAAACTCTGTCATTATATCCACGCTCTAGTCTCTTACCACGTACTTTTGCTTGACCTATGGAACCTGCCATCATTGTCAGGTTATCCATCGAACCACGAGCACCAGAAATAGCCATGTTGACCGCTGCATTGGTTGAACCTGATTGATTCAACTCATCTTTAGCAATGTCACCAGCCTTCTGCTTACCTTCATCAAGCATAACCATGATGTTTTCTTCTAAAGTTTCTCTAGGTGTTCTACCTGGTCTAGCCTCATATCCACGGCCATCTTTTCCGAATGCTGCTAATTCTTCTTCAACGAGATGACGCGCATCAGCGTTAGCCTTTTCAATAGCAGCCAAAGAGTCAGGAGACAAGTCTTCATCATCTATACCAGTGGTGAATCCAAGAGATGTACATGCTGCAATGGAAAGTTGTGTAAATTCGTCTAGGAACTTTGCACCTTTTTCTGGTCCATTAGTTTGAACAATAGCATCTAACAAACGACCGTCTTCAGCACCAATTGCTCTCTTATCTAAAGTACCTTCGACTTTACCATCTTTGACAATTACATCGTCATTAGATCTACTTCTAAATCTAAGATGAATATTATCAGGAATGATTAGAGAAATTATATCTTGACCACGGAAGCATTCTTTACCATTAGAGTCTTTAACAACCTCAGGTAAATCTCCAGTCCAGCCTATATTACCAAGCATTTCTAGACCATGCCTTCGATCGATCAAAGTACCAGGTCTGGAAAGTAAGTACGCACCAGAAATGTGGTCATGTATTCCACCAATTACAGCTCCACCGTATCTTGGGGTCAAAATATGTTCTTGAACTCTCATCAAAATCTTAGCCTCAGCTCTTGCTTCTTCAGACTGAATAACGTGAAGGTTCATTTCATCACCATCGAAATCGGCGTTGTAAGGGGTACAAACTGCCAAATTAAATCTAAATGTATGCCCTTCCATTACTCGTACTTCGTGAACCATCATTGACATTCTGTGAAGTGAAGGTTGTCTGTTGAAAATTGCAACATCTCCGTCGATTAAGTGTCTCTCAACTAGCATTCCCGGCTTTGGATTTCCGTCTCTATCCAAGGTAGATAATCTATCCTCAGTACCTGTTCTTTCACCCCATTCATCAGCAGGACTTCCACAGTGTGGACAAGTTACTTGCAAATTTTCTGGGAAAGGTTCAGGGTTAGGTTTGTCTTGTTGTTCTAACTCCCACATCCATCTATTGTGAAGGATGGCTCTAGGGTCATCGCTATCTAATGAGTGTCCATCAATATCTTCACCTCGAAGATTAGCGATGGTAGCAGTATCATCAACAACATAGTTCTCAACTTCCATATTTGTAATCATTGATCGTGAAATCTCTTTTCTAATTACTAATCCAGGTAGGAAATTAGGTGCAGGTAAAACTTGGTGAATGTCAGGTCGCATGGTTGTTTCTTCCATACACTCTGGGTTGTGGCATCTAAATCCAGCATTAATCAATCGACTTCTTGCATTAATTCTTACCCTACGCTTATCTCCACGTATGATGTAATTCACACCAGGATGAACATCTGGCCCTCTAAGGATCATTTGACGCATTTGCTCTCTGTTTCTCAATGTTACACGAATTGGAACTGTAAGTTCCTTTGCGATCTTTTTAGGTACACCAACTTCGTTGACACCAAGGTATGGGTCGGGTGAAATTACTGATCTTGCACAGAAATTTACACGCTTTCCAGAAAGGTTACTTCTGAAACGTCCTTCTTTTCCTTTCAGCCTTTGAGTCAAAGTTTTGAGTGTCCTACCAGAACGATGTCTAGCAGGAGGTATTCCCGAAGTTTGATTGTCAAAGTATGTTGTGACGTGATACTGAAGTAATTCCCAAAGATCTTCTACAATCAATTGTGGCGCACCAGAATCTCTGTTTTCACGAAGACGTTGATTAATTCTTAGAACGTCAACTAACTTGTGAGTTAAATCGTCTTCAGAACGGTCACCGCTATCAAGTGTAATAGAAGGCCTAACTGTAATAGGTGGAACTGGCAGAACTTGCAGAACTGTCCATTCCGGCCTATTTTGCTTGTTCATACCAATAAAGAGAAGATGTTCTGATGGAATACTACTCAACCATTCTCTAACATCTCTAGGGTTAAGTTTTCTTTCAGTTTCTTTTCCTGTACCTTGTGTTTCCAACTTTTCTTTGAATGTTGTTGGCTTGTCCAAAGTAATCTTACCTTGAGCTGCTCCACAATGCATACATACCTTTCTCTTGGTTCCTGAGGTAACTTTTTCAATTTCTTTGATAATCTTAGAAAACTCAGTAGAACCAACACCGTGCTTTAGAATAATATCTCTAACTCTACGGTGATAGAAATCTTGTTCACTCAATTCAGGGTTATTTGGGTGAGTTTCTTTCTCATCGTGAAGAAGAATCTTACTGCATGTATTACATGTTGCTTTCAATGCGGTTTTAATCAAATTCACGAAACCAATGTGAATAACAGGAAGTTCCAATTGAATATGTCCAAAGTGACCTGGTGACTCATCGTACTTACAGTTGTCAGTAGGACAAACAAGACCTGGTTCAATAACACCCATGTGCATATCCATTAATCCTTGACTATATGCACGTCCGTCATCTTTGTAAGTATCTGCTGTCTTAACTTCGACTGCAGACATTTTTCTAATTTCAGTAGGGTCCATCAATCCAAAGCGAATACTTGAGATACGCTTTGGAATTAGTGTTGTATTTCGGCTCATTTTCGGTCCTCCAGTTCAAGTCTCATTGCTACCCCTAAACTCTTCATTTCGTCTAGCAGTAACTTAAATGCATAAGAGGTTTGTACTTTGTAAACCTCTGCTCCATCACCATGAATAGGGCTGACATAGGTTCGTCTCTTTGGATCGTACCATGCAAGGTGACCAGATTGGGCACATACGTACATATCAATTCCGTCTGATTCATCAAGAAGTCTGTCCTTGATAACCATAGAAGCACCGTGTGCAATNAAACAATCACGNTCCATNTCACCAAATCGNAGACCNCCTTGNCNNGCACGACCTTCNGTNGGNTGNCGNGTNANAATTTGNACACGNCCACGAGAACGGGCGTGAATCTTAGAACTGACCAAGTGGTGTAATCTTTGATAATAGATACATCCGATGAAGATTTCAGCAGGATANGCTTCTCCAGTCTCTCCATTGATCATCATTTCACGACCAGAGTGAGCAAGACCGTTTCTAACCAAGCCATCTCTCAAGCTGACTTCTTTTTCACCTCTAAATGCAGTACCATCGATTCTNCTTCCTTCGAGAGAACCAACCTTACCACCAATCATTTCCAATACGTGAGCAACTGTCATTCTNGAAGGAATCGCGTGAGGGTTAATAATCAAATCAGGAACTACTCCATCTTGTGTGAATGGCATNTCTTCTGGATCAACTAATCTACCAATAACACCTTTTTGACCGTGCCGTGAAGCAAATTTATCTCCTACTTCAGGAACCTTGTGGCTACGTACCATGACCCTAACCAAACGACCAGAGTCAAGAGATTCAGTAACATATACATTGTCAACCCATCCCTTTTCACCGTGTCTAACAAGCATTGATGATTCTCTTCTCTCTTGAGCCATCAAGAAAGCGCTTCCAGAAGTCTCCTCAAGGAATCTTGGTGGACTTGTCTTTCCAACTAGTACATCTCCTCCTTCTAGGTATGTTTCAGGAAGTGGTAATCCATCAGCTTCTANGTGGAAATATGCTTCATCAGGCTTNAATCCCTTTACTTCTTGAAGTGATGAACCTGGTTTCTCAATTTCTTCTACTTGACCACCTGGGAATCTTCTTCTCTCTGCATTGTAAGTTCGATTAAATGTTGAACGAGCAAGACCTAAATCGATAGAACCTCTATTCATAATTACAGCATCTTGCATATTATATCCATGAAGTGACATGATGGCAACTATGAAGTTCTGGCCACCAGGCCTTTGGTCAAAATTAGTAGTTTCCATTGCTCNAGTTNNNGTGATTGATCTTTGTGGGTAGTGAAGGATGTGAGCACGTGTATCAGGCCTTAGACGGTAATTTGCACTTGGTAGACCAAGTGATTGCTTTACCATTGCTGTTCCNCCAGTAACACGAGGTGTTGAGTTGTGTTCNGGNTATGGAATTANTGAAGCACATACACCAAGAACCAGTTGAGGATCGATTTCACAATGTGTATGCTCATCNGAATAAAGTAGAGGTAGACTAAATTTAGCAATCTCCCAATCATTATTCGGCATTCTAACCCTAGCCTTAATCTTAGCATTAGTTGCTCCAGGCTCCCCGAGATTCTCCCAATCAATATTCTCATTGGAAAGAGGTCTACCGGAGAACTTGCCAGAACCTGGTACCGTTTCAGGAAGTACGAATGGTTTAGGAGCTATGAAAAGATCTTCTTCTTCTTCAGCGTCAACCCATTCTACAATTCCAGTATCGACCAGTTGTTTGAAGGTCATTTCACCTGATTCTAAAGCTTCAAGGTGTGAACTTGTCAACCTAGGTGCACCATCGTAAAGAATCAAAAGGGGTCTTAGGATTCTTCCCTTGTCAGTGTTNATGAATATNTCACGATTCTCNGTATCATATCTNATAGANACTTCAGCAGGGATTGTNCCTCTTCTACGAGCNGATTTGAAGTGTCTTACTAAGTTAGCACCNTTCTTGTGAATTCCATAAATNTCTCCATTNACGTGAACTCTGTCACCCTCNGTCCAGTCATCTGGCTGGAANACATCCAATTCATCTAATTGGTTTCTNACATCTTGTTCACTAATATGCTCTGAAACGTCAATCATTTGGGCAGCGTTCTTCACAAGACCGCAATTTTGACCCTCAGGTGTTTCGTTAGGGCATAGCCTGCCCCAATGAGTTGGGTGCAAATCTCTAGCCTCGAAGTGAGGTTGACTTCTAACAAGAGGAGATGTAACTCTTCTCATGTGTGAAAGCGCAGCAAGGTAAGTTGTTCTATCAAGAAGTTGACTAACTCCTGAACGNCCACCGACCCAATTACCGGTAGCCAATGCATGCATTATTTTTGAAGTCAAAACATCAGGTCTCAAACAAGAAGTGATTCTCAATTCTCTCTTTCTGTTATGGTGTCTTTCAAGTTGATACTTTAGATCTCTAGCAAGTTGTCCAGAGGATACACGGAATAGATCTTCAATCAAATCTCCAGCCAGCCTAACTCTCTTGTTAGCATAGTGGTCCTTGTCGTTAGGTTCTTTGGAATGCATAGCCATTTCCAAAACTTGACGAACAATACGTCCTAGGAAAATAGCTTTCTTCTTTCTATCTGTTGGTTGGTCACCTAAGTGAGGAAGTAGTTCTCTATCCAGTAATTGGTTAACTCTAGCCTCACGGTATTCTCTCTGTTGTCCAGCAGCGAATTTCTTTTGCAACCATTCGTGAGCCTCAAGTACGTTTTGAACTAGATATTCTTCATTGTCGTTAACTTCATTAATATTTGCAACGATGTACTTGAAGGTCTCAGTAGGACCTGCAATAGATGTGAAAATTTCTTGGTCATTTTCAGTTCCTAAAGCTCTCATCAGTAGTACTACTGGGATAGGGGTTGTTCCAGCAGTACTAATCTTAACCATCAACATTCCATCTCTTCTTTTCTCAACGGTTAGAGGTTTTCTCATACCGTCTTTTTGCGAGAAGATTTTTGCTACTTCGGTTCTCTTTGCATATCTCTTATTGATTTCAACAGTAACACGATTTGGAGCCAAATCTTCAGTTGATATCAGTACTCTTTCTGTACCATTAATAATGAAATAGCCACCAGGATCAAGAGGGTCTTCGCCTCTCTTCCTCAACAACTCACTCCACATTTGTGCATCTTCTGCAGAAGTGGTAGGGTAGAGATTTCTGTTGTGGTCCTTCTGTGCGATATGGCTAGGGTGGAGATTACATCTTCTGGAACGAACCATTATCGGAAGGCTACCAACTTGAACAGCTTCTTCCTTTGGTGAAGGAACGCCATTTCTTTCAATTTGGAAATCAATTGTAACAGGGGACATNTAAGTCAATTTTCTTAGCCTGCATTCCATTGGACTTGAAGGGTGTTCAGAACCATTGGCTTCTCTAATTGTAGGGTCTCCTAACTTGATATTCTTCAGTCGGATAACTATGTCTTGGTCTACAACGTCCAGTTTGATAAATCCGCCTTTGTCATCTGATATTTCTTCATCAGTTCCAACACGAATATTTCTAATGATTTTTTCCATTCTTGACAACATNTTGTCGCCAGACGGTATACAATCGTTATATGATGCAATTTGGTGATTGACTAAACTTCTCTCTCTAAAAAATGACTGAATAATTTCTTGCATAATATTTCCTCCTTAGTTACCCTCTACTATAAGNCTGTAAGCAATTGTTTTACCCGCTGATGGAGAGTTACGAATAACCTTGATAACTCTATCAGCAATCCAACCAGCAGCTAATGGTTTATGTTCTGGGTCTGCTGCTAATTTAGCATTATCAACAGTTTCTGCTCGCTCCTTCAATACTTGAACGACAGGATCTGTAATCAAAACTTTGGGAAGTAATTCCTTGGCAATTCTTGGNTCATCTGTTTCTTCGTCAATCTCAATCATTTGCCATGGAGCCAATGCTTCTTTCTCAACATCAAACTGTTCTTGTTCTGAGATATTTGCATCTCCGACCAATTCTTGATGAGGGACAAGTTCATGGTTCAATGCATTGAATCTAAGTTTGATTTCAGGGCGATCGAAATCATCGATAGCTCTAGAACGAATGGTAATTTTCTTACTCTTCTTTTGTGCTCTACGACGAGAACCTTGTTCGGCAATAACCGCCATCACATTTGTGAATGATTCGGAATCTTTGGAAATACCAAGTGTCGAAGCGATTTCATCATGGGAAAGTGACTTAATATCAGTCATGTTTCTGTCCGTCGCCAATTTGTGGGCGAATTCTTCAGAGACTCCGAGTTCCATCAGACGCTTTTTTGTTGCACTTTTTACTACCATTTTAGACCCCTCAATANACCCTAAACTGGCTAGACCGATAGCGAATCAGGCGGGCCCGACGGGGTTCGAACCCGCGACCGTCCGGTTAAAAGCCGGATGCTCTACCTGACTGAGCTACAGGCCCAACGTAGCAACTTGGNCCTTCAAGCCGACTTGCCAACTGTTCATATAAGTTGCGATTGGGAACACCCAGTCCCGCTGAGGCGGAACGCGACACCAAAGAAGGAAAAAACGACAAAATTAGGTCAAATTAACCAGTGCGTAGGAAATGGTAGTAGGGATAATGAATAAATCCTTCGGAACAATCCCTCGTATGATTAGAATGGCCGAACCCCCCATTTTCGAACCTGATATGGCAGAAAATGAGATTGAATTAATTAAACGTAAGTCATCAACTAAAACTTGGCTCTCTCCAACTGGAGAGATATTTCACATCAGCGTACCCCCAACAGTTTATCCCCCTAGAGAAGATACTGATCTACTAGCCAAATCAATACTTAGACTCGGACCTGGAAAAAACAGAAAATGTCTTGAAATTGGCTGCGGTTCTGGAGTTTTATCTGCATTGTCCTCAAGACAAGGATGGGATGTCACCGCTTGTGATATCAATCCATTTGCAGTCGCATGTACAAGAGGCTTAGCAGAAGAAAATAAAATCAAAATGAAGGTTTTCGAAGGGGGTCCTAGCCCTATGGTTGATGGGGGAATTTCCCAGTGGGCAGGAGAAAAAAAATACGATCTCGTTTTCTGGAATCTCCCTTACCTAAGAATGGATAATCAAGAAGATGTTCAAACATTAGGTCCCTTGGAAGAAGCAGGGTTAATTGATACTGATAAAAATGGGCTGCTCAATAGGACATTGAAGCTGATCTCAAACGGGCTATTATCAGATGATGGGATAGCACTTTTTGTTGTATCAAGTCAAAATGAATTTAGTAAATATAAATTTCAATGCTACTCAAACGGACTTGCTACTAGAGAAATATCGAATCTCAAATTTGATGATGGTGAAGAGATTCGAGTAATTGCTGTTTGGAAGCCATATTCGCTTGCAAAGAGAATTGTTTTACAGTCCGTCGATTCAACAAATACATTTCTACTTAATTCAGAAATGGGCGAAGGTAGTTCAGTAAGCAGCCCAAATCAGATTAGTGGCCATGGACGTCGTAATCGTCAATGGATTGATTATGATGAATCATTTGCAGGTTCATGGATTTTATTCGATTCAATACCAAAGTTGAGTCCGGGGATCATACAAATTTTGGTAGGTTTATCAGTTGTTGATGCATTAAATTGCTTATCTAAAGATAAAACAGAAATTTTGCTCAAGTGGCCAAATGATGTTCTAGTTTTACAAGAAGATGAATGGAGAAAAGTTTGCGGCATTCTAATCGAATCAAAATCTTCAGGAGACGATAATATAATTGTTGCTGGCATTGGAATTAATATTTCGGGAAATTACAAAGGAAATTTCAATTTCCCAGTCGGATTTACAAAGGACTTTTCAGACAGTATTACCTTTGACAAAATCAATGATATTTTGAATACCATTATGGCGTCTAATTTCGAGAGAATTGAAGCCTTACCTGAACTAACATTCTCCAAACTTGAAAAACAAATCAACGCTCATATAAAAAAAGCATTTTCAGTATTTAACAAATCATTCTATAGAAATTCTATAATTCAGTTTTCAAGGATTTTAGAAGATGGATCAATAGAGATAATTAACCAAAATCAAGAACAATTAATAATCGATGATTTTGAAACAATAAGTTGGATTAATTAATCAATTTCTGCATCAATTGTCTCGGTGGATTTTTCTTCTTTTCTCTTATGAATTCCAAACGCTAGAGAAATTGCTCCAATTGGATAAACTATGAAATCTATTAGCAAGGATCTTTCAACATCTATCAATATTTCACCAGATGAATTACTTTTATTACCGTTTTTGCCATCAAACTGAATAAATACAAGATATTCTCCACTTGATTTCGCTGATAAAGTATAAACTAAAACACTTCCATCAACAAAACCCGAACTTTCCATATCAGGCTCTAATCTTAAAGTTTCATCTTCAGAATAGATGCCTACAAACACCGAATGTTCTTGAGGGGCGCTAATTTCAATTTCAACTTCATCATTTTTAAACAAAACAAAACTCTTTTCGATAAGTTCTTCCTCTGTTTCTTGGAAATTATATTGTTCTGAGCTGACCCATGCATGCATGATAAAACCGCCAACAAGAATAGAGATACCAACGACTATAAACACATCACTAATCTTCATCGCTTCTGCCGTACCCCCTCCTGCCATAGCAATCCCTATCCAATTTAACAAATGAATGTAACCTATTTCCTACGTTTTGGCTTTGGTAAATTTAGTCTCTGTCTAACAAGACTTATTTTACCACTTGAGGTTAAACTTATTACTCCTAATTCTTCCTTTGAATCTGTTGAAACTAATTGTCTAAATTTTACCGAATATTCTAGAGGAACTTCGACAATGGCCAGACCAAATGGCCTAAAATTAAAATCTTCAAAGTTATCGATTTCAATTTTGAGGCTTTGTTCATGATTTGAATTAAAAAAATCCATTAATCGTAAGTTCTTAGAAACGACTAATTCTTGAGAAATTAAATCAAGAGTCTTCTGCAGATCTAAGCGAGTCACAAATCGAGAGTCAAAGGCAATTCCAAACCACCTTCTTTTTCCTCTAAGGGCTTTAGAAAGTCGTTTGGCCATAATGTTCGCACAAACTACTAGTTGAATACATTTCTTTGAATAAAGTCAAAACATAACCTATCCTCGGACAATTTGNGAGGGTAGTAATGGAGACTGATAATTCCAATAATACACAACACCTCAACGAAGAATTAGAGTCTTTAAAATCAACAGAAACTTCTCTTTGGAGATTATTCAAGACTTTACTCTCACCAAAAACTATGCCCCATATTGTATTGATATCTGTACTATCAGTTCTACTTCATATTATGTCGAGTGCAGATTCACTGACTAACTTCTCTGCAGTTGCTTTTATTGGATTGAGTACTGGTTATGCCGTTACTGCAATTGGTTCAAAAAATGAAAGAATTAGAGGATGGACAACTTCTAAAAGTATTGATGACGATNTTGCAAGCAATATTTTTACCGGTTTTTTCAAGAAATTCAAAATTTGCATATTCCCCCTAATAGTAGCAGCTTTCACCATAGTGTTGACTTATNCTATTTTTGGAGAAAATGGAATAATTCCTGGAATGTATGAATTAATACCACTCTTTCTAGGTTCTCTATTTGTAATTTGGGCGATAGTTCAGGGAGTATCTTTCAGTACTTGGGCTTCTTCAATATCTGCTAAAAAGACTAAAGAAGATGGAAGAGTTTCAAATCTTAAGTTTTCTACTGTAGTGAATGGGACAATATTGATGATTTTTTCTATAATCATATTAACCATTTTTCAATTTATCAAAAAACCATCTTCTTCAATCATTGACGTTTTTATTGAAAATTGGATTTATCTCGGACTGGTAATAATAGTATTTTCATCAACTACTGCTTGGACATGGAAAATTAGGAGTTTAGGGAAACATAGTAAATCACTTGATTCATTTTCCAATCGATGGACTTTGATTTGTCACCTTTTCTTGTCATGGCACATACTTACAGTTTGGAGACAAAATTTCATGTCACCAAATACTATAGAAATTTTTATTGAAGAAATATTATTGATGATTTTTACTGTTTTCATGGCGATTTGGTCGCTGACATCTAAGGGATATGCTACTAAATTTAAGCTGCTTAATGAAGAAAATTCACTGCCTTGGGGCTTGGCATTTGGTTATGCATATGCCGGAAGCGTTGCAATGCTTACCAATGTATTCGATGAGATTACAACTGTGATGACAATAGGGCATATAATAGTCATTCTAACCGTGATTTACATACACCGTAAAATTTTACTCAATGTTTTTTCCAAACATGATGATGAAATAATTGTTAAAAGGTTGGCTGAAAAGAGTAATATTGAAGTCGAAAATGATTCCAATGGTTCTACCGACTTGAGTGACCAAGAAGTTTTGCCAGATAATAGTTCAGAAATCAAACCAGAAGAATCTGAAGACTGGCAAGAAGATGAGGATGTTGATTGGGANAAAAAGGAAGAAGGAAATACAATAAGTGAAGATGTTGAGTGGGAAAAAGAAGTAATCGAAATGGATTAATTATCCTCGATACCAGATAACAGAGTTACAACCCTCATTGTATTACCTAAGTCTTCGCTAACTCTTGCNCCTAGTATGACTTGTGCATTACGATCTAGGGCTTCTGTGAATAACTGGGCAACAGAATCTACTTGGCTTAATGTCATGCCCAAACCACCTTCGATTTGGATCAGACAACCTTTTGCTCCTCCAACATCTAAGGCCGCAAGAGGCGCCATCATGGCGGATTTTAGGATTGCTTTAGGATCATTGGGGTCACCAACTCCAACTAGCAAAGTGGCATTACCCTCCTGTTCAACTATCGCCCTAAGATCCATCAAATCTAAATTTATCAATCCCATTCTTAGCAAAGTTCTAACCAAACCATCAACTAAATCCTCAACCCATTCCGCTCCCATTTGCCAGTTTCTTCCCTTCTCGCGAGCTTGTCTGACAAGTCTTTCTAACGAAAGACGGACAGTTACATGCGCCACTTTTTGTAGACGTTCAAGACCATCATCAGCAATCTTTCTTCTAGTTTCTTGGATATCGAATGGCAATGCAGAAACTGCAATTACTATTGCTCCAGATTGACGTGCTTGCCGTGCAAATTCATGAGCGGCTCCTGTTCCTGTGCCACCTCCCAGTCCAGTAAGCAANAGCACCAGTTCAACCGGCTCCAGTAAATTTCTAACTATGGTCGACATACTCCTCATCCTTTGTTCAGCAAGAGGCGGTAATGCAGCACAACCTAACTTATCAACAGCAGTGCCTAATCTCAAAATTCTTGCGTCGGGACAATTTTCAAAACTTGAATCATCAGCATCTATTAGTAAAATATCCGAACCACCGTCAGAGCGAGACCATGCTCCTTTAGCCCATGAACAACCTAAACTACCTACACCGGCAATTAGGATATTTGAGGACTCCATCAAATTGATGGTTGAGGAGAACATCAATGAACTTTAGTATTGAAATTATTCAATATATCTAAGATATCTACGCCTTGCATCTCTTGCCCAAGCATTATCGGGCTCNAAATCAAGTACTAAATTGTAGTACCCGATTGCTCTTTCAAATTCCGAAAGATGTCTTCCGTATAGATGACCAAGGTTAGAAAGAACTGGAATACATTCTTCATCTTCCTCGAGCATTTCGAGTAATAAACGCTCAGCTGCACCCAAATCATTTCTAATCATCATATCTTCTGCTAGATCTAAATTTTCTAGTTGTTTCGGAGATAAATCATAAGTATTCTCGAAGGGGGTTGACATTAGGCTCAAATGGCCCACTAAGACATTACTTTTCAAACCATCCAAAGACTTTGGAATTTTTACCTTTTAAGGCGATTTTTTGACCCTTATAAACATTATTTTTATCAAATAAAAAACGCAACACTGCGAAAGAATTTTGTCTCCTTTATCGACAATGTTTAAAGAGTTCTTACGAGTGGAAAGATTACTTGGGTGTTTCAATGTTGCGCAAGCCATTTTCAATACGTTCTGTNTTGATACTGACTTTATCGATTTTTTTGCTCGCCCCTTCGCTTGTTTCCTCCTCACATTTGGGAATCGGTGGTGAACAAATTAACTCACAAGATGGCAGTACAATCAATGATGTTGCCAAAGAGGGTTGTCTGTGCCATAACTCNTTAGCCGANAACAGTGTTCAAATCGTTCTTGATGAGGTNCCATATGCTTGGATACCTGGCGAATCCTATGAAATGACTTTACAAATAATCGGCGGACCTCCTGTTTCTTCGTCATACACTGCAGGTTTTGCAATGAGAGTTAGTTCGGGAGAACTATCTGGCGAAAATTTGGAAAATTGGGAAAATGATNTTACTACTTTGACACACACTGAAGCAAGTGTAAGTGTCCAAGATAGAGCCTGGGTCTTAACTTGGAAAGCTCCTGAAGACTTCTCTGGAAATATAAATTTCTGGATTACTGGGAATTCAGTTAACGGAGATCAAGGACCTGGAGAGGCCGATAAATGGAATCAACTGCTCTTCTCTATCAGAGAAGGAGATGCAGATACTACGGCCCTTGGAAAGAGAACTCTATTTGCTGGTGACGGCAATGTAAGTCCTCCAGAGCCTCAAGAAACCGGTGTAGATTTGAAGCATATGGGTGCTGAATTTAGAGCACACATTTTGGGATTACTTGGATTTGGCGCAGTACTGGCTGTAGTATTATTTGCCGGTTTGATGCTACGNTATAGTTTCTCAACTTCCTACAAAGGNCGTAGCAACCAACTTAGATTGAGATATAAAATACGAAGAAGAGGTGATCAGTGATGGATGATATGATTACAAATTTGCTTCGAGATGTAGCTAAAGGAAAGGTCACTGTTGAAGATGCTAGACTTGCGCTAGAAGATGCGACTCTTACCGAAGAGCAACTTGAATCTGCGATTGAGAAGGGTGTTTTCGAAGCTGCTGAAATGGGAACAGTTGTTAGTGCATCTTTAGCACCCTCTGGCGGTTCATACCTTACAATATTCTTCTTTGTTTGGGGTATTTTCTGGGCCTGTTATTGGATCTTCTCATTGATTTATGGACTAGCCAAAGATTGGGATCAAAGGCAACTATCATTCCACTTGGCCATGGGAATAACTACTCTGATTTTGATGGGATTAGTTTATCTGAAGTATATCCTTCCAGATACAATAATTGTCAAAAATGCAATTAATAAATTCGTCCCTGAACACCAAAAGGATTGGAAGGAGTACAAGTGGTGATTATCATGTCAAGAGAATATGAGTTAAAACCGGCACCAAGCCCTCAAGGAGTCAATTCTGGAACTAGTGCTGGGAAAACTATCAACAGACGTCAATTCCTAAGATATGGATTCAATACAGCCACCGGAGTTCTTGCTGCATCTCTTGGAGTTCTAGGATTTTCTGCGATTCTACTCCCACCTGGCGGAGGCGTTTCTGGTGATTTGGGAGTTGTATTTTGGGCCAAGGGCCGTGAAGATGAAGCATGGTATGGTGCGAAGCACGAACAACCTATGAGTAGAACTGACTTTGTCGATGAAGCCGCTAAATCAAATACAGGTACTGCTGGTGCAGCGGGAATTTGGAATGGAGTTCCCGTGATTGTAACTTATGTAGACCACACCAAGTATGCAGGAACTCCTGAATTTAATGGCAAGGCAAGATTCCAATTCATGGAAGGTTATGATGAAACAGGAAAGAGAATCGGTCACTTTGAAGATTTGAGTGATGNAGATCCTAGAATTTTCCCTTCAGATAATCTTGTTATGATTTTTGGTCGATGTACGCATCTATGTTGCATCCCTGGATGGCAATTAGTTTCCAACTCTTACACTGACGATTCTTGGACGCCTGGCGGCGGTGATGGCGGCGGTACCAAACTGTTTTGTATTTGTCACTCATCAAGATTCGATCCTACTGCATTAGAAATGAATTCTAATAGAAATCGTTCATCAGGAGCCACTTTCAACTACGCTGGAATTCGTAGATCCGGAGGTCCTGCCCCAGTAGGTTTACCATTGATACCAATACAACTTAATGGTGATATGATTGAAGGAATTACTGACTATATTGATTGGTACACATACTGTGATTGAGGTGAAAAAATGACTACAATGTTCTGGATTCTATGGTTTTTTATCGCCTTTGTTATTGTGCTAATTGCATTCACATTACGTAAGGAAAATGAAGAGATGCCAAGAAGAGAAATTCTTCGCGCTGTCGAATCAAGCGGTAAAATGGGCTTCGCTGAAAGGTCTTTCTTATGGGTCTTTTCTTGGCTAGATACTCGCTTTAGAATTCAGGATTACTGGAATATGTCAAAGGGCGCTTACTACAACATGCACAGGCAAATGCCTCTAACTCACGCTGAAAAGTATAAACTAAGAATCATATGGTATTGGTATCCATTGTATTGTCTTGGTGGAATTTCATTCTTATCTTTCATAATATTAGTTATCACTGGTACTGTTCTAGGAATTTACTATGTCCCTGGTGGAGAAGGTATTCCTTCCCCTGCTTATCTCAGTATGCAATACATCATGACTGAATTACCATTTGGATATATTATTCGGGCTGTTCATCACTGGGGTACTCACTTCATGGTAGCAAGCGTTTTCTTACACATGTGTAGAGTTTACTTCACTGGAGCATATAGAAATCCAAGAGAGCTTAACTGGCTTATTGGTGTGGCATTAATGGCCCTTACTATCGTGTTTGGTTACTCTGGCTACCTATTACCTTGGGATTCATTAGCTTATGGCGCTGCTGTTATTGGAATCAACCTAGCGAACTCCAGCCCACTAGTTGGAAAGTATATCGCAACACTTCTTTTCGGTGGTTCTGCTTTGACTGAGAGAACTGTTACAAGAATGTACTTCATACACGTNTTCATCCTCCCTGTTATTGTCACAGGGCTAATTATTGTCCATTTATTCATTGTTTGGGTACAAGGTATTGCGGAGCCACATTGATTAAGGAGGTAATAATATGGGTATAGTAGAGAATCTAGGTCGTGTTGCTTCTTCCTACATGGAAGAAAAAGAAAAACTCCAGACGGTAGGTGATAAGAGAAAAAGAACTCGTCTAGGACACGGCTTTTGGCCACATGAAGTTCTAAGAGATCTGTTGATTTTCGCATTCATGTTTGCAGTTTTATTGTATTATGCTTGGCTAATACCGCCTCCACTTCACGGTGCTGCAGACCCTTATGCACAAGCTGGTTTCGTATTCCCTGACTGGTATGTTCTGTTTTCTTATGGATACCTTAGGTGGGGTGAATATCTTCCACAATTCTTAGTCCCAACTGGATTTGTAGGCGAGATTGTTGGTCAGCCTGTATTCCCTTGGAATGCTGCATGGTGGGGTGCAGCACTTACTGGAATTCCAGTTGGAATTCTTGTTCTTCCTCCATTCTTAGGAGGTAGAGAAAAGCGACCTGTTGAAGACCCATGGTTCGCTTCTGCAGGAGCAGTTTACCTTGCACACATATGGTTTATCTCTGTATTCTCAATCAATATTTTCTTGGAATTNTACCATAAAAATCGGTCTGATTATTGTAAATTAGACAGCCATGGGGATTTGCTCTGTGGAACTCGGGAACCATGGTTAGCCGAAGCATTCAACGCGATACCCTGGCTAATGACGGGGGTGCTGTTATGGATTTGTATCTACTTTGTAGCCAGAGGAATTCTCTCTAAAGCATGGGGTTCAAACTTTACTCCAAGACATGCTAAACAAATTATTGTTGGTGCATTGATTCTTTCTACCGCTGCCAGCGTAGCTACTTGGGATGTTTATGACAAAGGTTTCTGGGATGCAAAGGGTCTGCTGACAATCAAGGATTATGATGAACTAGAATCTATGAGAACTCAACCTGTAGATGTACATGTTCATGCAACAAATGAATTCACNGACAAATTCGACTGGACTGAAACAGGAGTAGTNCCNACTACTGCTTGGCTAGATTGGGGNATTTACCAACCNGGAAGAGAGGTGATNATTGATTTCGCNGANTCNAATGGCCATCAAGATGCTTCTAATGGAATTAACGCTGCTGCNGCCTCTACCACACTTACTGCAATGAACTCTTGGCAAGTTATTGGTAGTTTTGAGATTACCGAGGATCCTATTAANTTCCCTGACGGACATCATGAAACAATNGATAAATTTACCACAGATGTAGAATGTGAACATCGAGCAGAAGAGAGAAAGATAAATGATGTAAAGACTGAAACTATGTTTTCCAGCAATATGGTAATAACTGATTCCAGTGGTGATGTTGTCTCAGAATTTTCTAACTGTGTTGGAGATTCNCTAGATTTACCTCTTGGAGAATATGACTATCAATTCAANGTCGATATTACTGGGCCATTAGCACTTAATGATACAATGTCTAAAGAAATCTCATTCTCAATTGCTTCTTACCAACCACTTCTAGTATGGGANAGCGGTNCTGACAAATCNATTGCTGGNATGACTGTNAANCTNAGCAATACANCTGAANTGGCACTTGGNGCAGGACAATTCAATATTATTGANAANCCNACATANCACACAAATCCTCTAAGTCTTGATGCAAAACTAACCTATGCTATGTTCATTCCATGTTTGACGTTTGGTGCTATGGTATTTGTTCTCTTGAGGTCTATGGCTCGAGGATATGAATTTGAAATGAACAAATGTTACGGCTGTGACCTTTGTGATGATGCTTGTCCTGTTAGACTATTCAACGGAGGAGACAAACTCAACATCATCTATAACTCATGGAACAATGAAGATGACGGAGTTCCGATGTATTCATGTCTAACATGTACTGCATGTACCAATGCTTGTCCTCAACTTGTCGACTACGACTCATATGTTGATATTAGAAGGGGATTAATTGTTGGTGGACCACAAGCAGAGATTCCTCACACTGTATTACAAGCGGTTCTTGCTGCTGAAGCAGAAGAAGAAGCAGATGCTGATTTCGTATCGGTTGAAAACTATCCATTGACATCTAACATAGGATATTATCCTGGTTGTGTAGACTACCTCGACCAAGAGATGGTATTCTCACATGTCAATGAAGGAGAAATGAATCTTGGAGATTCAACTACCGCTGCTTTCACTCTATTTGATGAGATGGAAGTCGATGTTTCTTATCTAGGAAGAGATTTCTTGAAGTGCTGTGGTCACGACCAGAAGTGGCAAGGATTAACTGAAGTCTTTGAAAAACTAAAGGCTTACAATCAAAAGAAGATCAAGCAATCCGGAATTGATACTCTAGTCTCTTCGTGTGCAGAATGTTTCAGAACATTTGCTCGTGACTATGAACTTGAAGATGTTAAGGTCATGCATACTACTGAATTCTTAATCGAGAATGGCTTCGATATGAATCTAAAG
>PADF01000021.1 GCA_002702945.1 Methanobacteriota archaeon | reverse complement strand
ATCCATCCAAGATCTAAAATCGATGAACCAGTATCGAGTTCCAGCCTAACTTCACCCCAAGAAGACTGATGAATTGTTGAAACAGTATATCCATTACCATTCCATTCACCACCAACATAGCCTGTAACATATCTTGCAGGTATTCCTGCTAATCTAGCCATAGTTACAAATGCAGCATTAAAGTCATTACATCTGCCAAACTGATTTTCAATGATGAACTGAGCCACATCATCTCCCGGAGTAAGTGAAATAGAGTCGTGATATCTCTTGAAATCAAATGTATCATTACCTTCTTTCAAAAAGTCACTTATTGCTAATGCAGAAGAATAAGCATCTAAAGCGCCAGAGGATGAAACAACCTCATTCGTAACGTTCAATACCGTAGAAAGAGGATTTGTTAAATCGGTGAATTCTGGAGTAAGTTCTAGTTGGTAACTTTGATTGGAATGCGGGATTGTGTTGGAGGAAATTGAGTCCCAATCATAGAAATATTCTTCATTCTTGGTTTGAATAGAATCTATTATTCCTGCTGTTAATTTCAAATTATGAGTATCATTACTTCTAGAAATTAAAGAAGAAGGATCTGACCAAAATGTAATGTTAGAATATTGAGAAGATATTGGAATAGAACCTCTTGTTAAGGAATTGTTGAATGTAATTATCCAATCGACTGAACCGTTAGATAATGAAGAGTCGGGTAAGTTAGAAAGATTGGTTATGGAAGGTAATAGTTGTTCATATGGGTGTACTGTTTCTATATTGGCATAGGTAGTTCCAGTGTAGAAATCATTAGTATTTTGGCGCCATCTATGAATTTGATTAATATCAACTGTTCCAGAAGAATTATTCGCCCAGAAAACTATTCCTTGAGCTACAATATCATCAGTTGGATCTAACGGGTTGAAACCTGAACCAACACAGCCAGTAGCCCAGAACGGTTGAGGACACTCATCACCGTCGATCATTCCTCCACCATCTGTATCGGGGTTTGTCCAATCTGTTCCAGTTAAATTTTCTATGGCATCTGGCACTCCATCACCATCAAAGTCCTCAGGAAGTACATCATCAAGAGGATTATTTTCTGGATTGGTCCCATCAAAATACTCAGTTCTATCATCGACACCGCCACTATCAGAATCAAAGTTTAACGGGTCTGTAATCCAAACATCTCCGGACCCATTGAAAACTCCAATCCATGAAAGATCACAACCAATAGTTGTTTCAAAGTAATTGTTCAAGCCATCAGAATCATCATCAAGTAAATTAATACATGGCTCATTTGGATCAGTGAAATCAAAAACCTCATCAAAATCACTAACTCCGTCAGAATCAGTATCCACTAATGAAGGATTTGAAAAGAAACCATATGTCCCTAGTAACTCTTCCCAATCTGCTAGACCATCGCCGTCAGTATCTCTGTAATCATCATCACAATGCTGCTGAGTAGTGGCNANNGTTCCTGCAGCAAATGCAGCAGTATGGCAAAAAGAGCCGTTTCGATTTACTACTTGAGTGACNCCAACTGGCGGTAAACTAGAAACTCCAACTATAGATTGACCAAATACGCTAGAGTATGTAAACGAAACCAGGGTGCCCGAAACATTATACCACCCAATACCACCATTTGGATTGAAACCTGAACCGTTGCTTACATCAATGATTGTTGTCCCAGTAGTACTAGTTATTTGAGTCTCAAAATTGACAAATGAATCACAAGGGTCTGTACCATGTGTAGCATTAAGTTCTTGACCGTCATCTACNCCTCCAAAATCTGAATCTGCTACATCCCATAATGTACAAGACATATTCTCTTCCCAGTTCTCAATACCATCCTCGTCTTCGTCACCTGAATCTTCTTTTCTTGTAGGATCGGTTTCACCTGGATCTATTTGCCCATTACTATTGTTATCTTCATCACCATCATCTAATTCATCACCATCGGTATTATTATTCCGAGGGTCAGTCGCCTGTGCAGGATTTCCATATTGCCCATTAACCTCAACACCATCTATGATTCCATCATTATCTGTGTCTGCTGCGGTAGGGTCTGTAAGTAAGACAAGTGCCTCATAAGAATCATTCAAACCGTCGTTATCACTATCGCTTCTTTGAGGGTTTGTTGAAGTTATTCCATCAACTTCTGCAGTGAAGGTTAGACAACCTTGGAGAGGATCACAAGGAGTAGTGGTTTCAGTAGGAGTTCCTTCAGGTCCATTTCTAAAACATGGACTTGAACCACACATAGTATCCCATGTTGGATTGACATATTCCAATAAATTGTTCAATCCATCGCCGTCTGGGTCTCCATTAGGTCCATCGGCATTAGAGGGTGAAGTTGCATTGAGTCCGTTAGCCGCTTCCCAACCATCAGGCATTCCATCGCCGTCTGTATCCCATCCTGAAACATCTTCATCAGCAATACCGTCTCCATCATCGTCGTCTGAACTACAATCAGCGTCACCATCACCATCTGGATCTGCAGAATCTACTCTACCATCTTGGTCATCATCAAAACCATTAGCACAAATATTTCCGACTGGATCTTCGTCACACAAGATAGTATTTCCATTACCATCTGCACCTGTTGCTCCACAACCTGGCCTGTTATACTGCATTGCATTTTCTTCATCCCAGTTATTTACAGGAACTGTTCCATTCCACCATACACCATTATCAAGAATCGTTGGTGTAGCACTATTATCCCAATTAGAAGGCATCAGGTAGGTATACTCTTGTAAATTAGACATACCATCTCCATCTGGATCTCCTACGGCGCCATCATCATTCGCNCTCGAAAGTGGGTCAAGTCCATATTTCCATTCCCAACCGTCAGGCAGTCCGTCGTTATCTGAATCAGGGTCGCTAGGTAATAGATTCAACAAAAATTCCAAACCATAAGTTAGGCCATCACCATCTTGATCAGTGGTAGCTCTAGCCTCTAAAGATACGAATTGAATTGATGCAAACACAGAGAACAACATTAATGCCACTAATGATAATGACTTGAGTTGTTTTTTGTGATGAGAAATTTGCCATTGATGCTTCGGCTCGGAAGATAATGAAGGCTTTCGCATGATACTCATACATCGGGCTGCATTAATGCTTCATAAGGCAAATGGTACGATGTTCATACAATACATCAAAATGTAAACATTTCAATATCATATTTCATCTAAAGCGTCTAATAATTCTAAATCATCATCTACTTCTTCCAAATCTTCAGATACTGGTTCAGGAATATCTAGTTCTTCTTCAAATTTCAATTCATGTTCTTGTGGTACTTCTTCAATATGATATGTTGAAGAATTGTATTTACCTCTTCGGTAAACTGCCAAGAATAATATTGCCAAAAGACCTGCAAATAAAGCGATTGTTTGTGGTTCCGGTTCATATATCTCGTTTAATAAACATGAGATCCCTTTACACTCAGTCTTGAAAGTGAATTTTGATTTCTGATTGAATTCTTCTGCATATGGTACTTCGTCATCCATAGGCGTTACTATCAAAGTAAAGTCTGCTTCAGAGCCATCTTTCAAGTTAGAAGGTGCAGTAAGTTCTACAAAGAAATCTTTACTTGAATATGCAGGTAAAGTAAGGAAAAGGAAACCTCCTCCAACTTGATTTGAAGAGGCGGAAATTTCACCATCCCAACCTTGAGGCTCTTCCAATTCAATAAATACGCCTAATTCGACGTTATTGTCATTTGAAATTCTAAATTCAATACTCTTTTTCTCCTCTGAAGAAAAACGGGTGAACTCACTCTTCTGAGTAATAGGCAGATTGCCAGGCTGAACTTCCTCATTAACTTCAACTGTGACAGGTAAGTCAAAGTAACGAGCTTCACTTAATTCAACACCTTCTTCTCTTATCTGAAGATAGACGGTATGATTGCCAGCCTCAACATTTGATGGGAGGTCTACTTCTAGCACTATATCAGCATAAGACCCAGATTCAAGAGATACCACAATTACATCATTTTGTGAACTATCTGTCATTCTATAATCCCAATTTGTATAACCTAAATCACTGTCTTTATTTCGGTCTAAATCCTTCGGATTGATAATTTTCCAAGTGGTTTGTCCAGCAATATCACTAGAATCTGTAACTCTTACTGAATAAGACACCGTATCTCCTGGATCAACAGATTCGACTCTTCCAAGCTCCCCTGCATCACTATCGGAGATTACCTCTGCGAGTATTCCAAATGTCCTGTGAACTGTAAAACTGACATCAGTTCTAAGCTCGCTCTCCCCTGCACTTGTAATTTGTAAACTTACTAAACCGATATCCTCAGCTTCCCTTTCAGCAGGAGGGAAAAGGTCCATTCTGACCGTAAGAATATCGTGAGAACCAATACTAGGAGTTACAGAATTAATTCCTTCTTCGGTTAACTCTAATCCAGTATCATTGTCATAGAATTTGTATTGCCATGAAGTTGGCATAGCATTGACCCTAATAAAGAATGTATCAGAATCAAATCCTGAGTTAAACACATCGATAAAGAAATCTCCTACTTCGTCTGCATCAACATAGTGCGATAATGTTTCATCGTAAAATTCTGGCCTTGTAGAATCGACAATCTGTATTTGATGTTCAAAGTCTTCGAATATAGAGATTCTTGGTTCGGCAAAAACTCCAACCTCTTCGATATCCAGTACAATTTCGATAACAGCAACTTCTGTTGTAGTTCCCTCAATGTCAGCAAATGCTCTTGCTTCGATTTCTAATTTATCTGGCCCAGTTGATAAATCACCTTCGGGAACATCGATCTGTAAAATTGGTTTAGCAGATGCACCGCCACCATTTAGTGAATATCCTCCAGGCTTATCCCAAGATTCAGCCCACGTTGAAGGAAGAGCCCGAGCCAAGTCGAATACAACTTGTAGGTCAGAAGAATCAGAGCCGGTATGTTCCACTAATAACTCAACACTAGATGTCATGCCAGGTGCAATTAGAACGGTATCAGGTTGGGTTGAAGGTAATGTTAGATATATGTCGTGCTCAACAAAAACAACGCCTTGATGTTGGAATAACACTGTATGCCCTTGGATATCCTGTATTTCGAGTACAACATCGTAATCTCCTGGGTCAATACCGAGTGGATAAGTAAAAGTGTAATTTCCTACAAGCCCATCATTATCTAAAGTCAAATCATCGTCTTCAAATTCTTTATTGAAGACAACAGTAGCCCCCGAGTTTGTACTCATAATTAGGTTGACTGTTTCTATATCATCCCTTCCAAATGAATCTTTTATTTGTAATGTAAATTGCATAGTTCTAAACTCACTTCTGTGATTAGGCGACCACTCTAAGACTTCAGAATCAGTCCAACCAGAACCTATCATGTGGACCTTAACTGCGGACTGAGATAATGCGTTTGCCCTGACTTCGATTTTGGAAAAACTATTGGTAGAGTCAATATCTCCATATTGCATCATAACATCACACTCGCTGCCACCACCGATTCCTGAACCTTGACTTTGACAACCATCAATAGAGGCATCAATCTCAAGACCCAGTCGCTTTCCATTTTCTACAGTGAATCCACTTGCTGGCATCTCAATATTAATGACGTTCACTGCATAACTGCATGAACTTCCACCAAATGGGTTGCTGCTTGTACAAGGATCTTCTAGGGTGATTTGCTCCGACTCAACAGTCGTAGAACCTGACTTTAGGACGAAGTTAATATCGGCAGTAGCACCATCATTTCCTTCGAATTTAAGATAAACACTAATTTCGATTGTAGGTGTAGAACCTTCACCATAGATTTGAATATCACTAATCATTTCATTAGTATAAAATTCTAAAGTAGACATAATACTCTCTTCCTGAGAAGAACCATCGGGCTCCATTGTTGAAATTGAACCATCTCCTCCTGACTCAGATGTAGCAGTACCAATGAACAAATCATAGGATTCATTGGAAGAACCTGATTTAAAAATATTGGAACTATCCTCTAGTGATTTTGTATAGTTATTATTTACTCCACCTAAAGGCATCACTGAGCCTAAAAATAGTACTATAATAAGAAGTGGAATTAAGCGGCCAGGAGTATTGGTTTTGCTCACGCTCATCTTGTTCACAACTCGGGCTGACACTAATTCGGTTAAACGGTTTCGCATTAATGAATCAAAATATAGCAAATTTTGAATGAAAAAATTCTACCGTAATTCAATGCTCAATTAGTATTTTTAAGAATCAGCTTTTACGGCTGAAGCTAAATTCGATACCATCCATGAAGATGCTGCTGCCAATTGTAACCAATCTCCAGTNCCCCATAGACTAACATTACTTTCATAGAGAAATACACTGATTATCCANCACAGNCTTGCTAAAGTTTGGCCAATCCATTCNAAACTCATCATTTTCTCTAAATTTAACATGTCAAACATTCCTGGCCACAACATGATAGGTCATCTAAATACATCCCCCAACCTTTGTATGCTTCAACAAATTCATCAGTGGGCAAGTCTAGAGAAGATGCAATAGCTTGTGCTACAATTGCGAAACGTTGACGATATTTGAAAATGAAACAGAAGATATGCCCATCGTGACGAACAGATGGACCGCTTAGATATACTCCGGGAACTGTAGTTGATTCGTCTCGTTCTGTCAATGAAGGGAAACCATCTTTTCTTTCTTCGAATAAGTGAGAGACGAACTTGTGACTACCATTAAATCCACTAGCTAATAGTGGCTTATTTTTTGAAGTAAATGATTGTCCATCTTCAGTTTTGATCTCATAAGTATCGCCATCAAAGGTTACAGAATTTACCGGAGTCTGAGCAAAAAGTTCAACATTAGATTCGAATTTATTATCTAACATTCTTTCAAAAGAATACGTAGACAAAGCTATACTCGGGTCAGAACTTGCCTCAGCCCAAGGAGCGTTCAGATCGAATACTTTGACTTTCTTATCATTTCTAGCAAGATGATAGGCTGCGTCAATGCCACTTTCATATCCTCCAATAATTAAGAAATCATCTCCCTCTAAATCACCATATTTAGCAACACTTGATGTGTGTACGCAAAGTTCACTTCCAGGAAAACCACCTTGAGAAGGGTATTGGTATTCTCCAGCAGCCCATACAATATTCTTGGCCGTCAAGGTGTGTTTTTCGGTTTCTAAATGAAATACATCATCGACTTTTTTGATTTCTAATACATCTGTATTTTCTAGAAGTGGAAGTTCAAAATAGTCAGCGAGATTTTGAAGATGGTCGGCAAATTCCTTTCCTGTAGGATGCTCAACTCTCATACTAAATGCTGGAGAAACTCCAACTGCAATTGAGTTCAAATCTAACATACCTACTGAATTACTTGGAAAAGATGGAGTGATAAATCTTGTTTCTTCAGGCCATGATGCAAAAGATGAGCCTACTCTTGCACGATCTACAACTAGATAGTTTTCAACACCTGTGTGTTGAATTGCTATTGAAACTCCAACGCCTGCTGCTCCTGCTCCAATAACAATAACATCAAACAAATGATTATCGTAATCGATTTCAACCAATTCTTCTACTTCGACTACACTAATCTCTTGCGCCATGTCAGTTCGGAAATTAATAACAATTTAAAATGATGTATTAATAAAAATAAAAATGACTATAGTAATTTTATCATTTTTGGTGCAGGGAGTGGGATACGAACCCACGAACCCATCTGGGACCGGATCTTAAGCCCGGCGCCTTTGACCACCTCAGCCATCCCTGCAAGCAGTCGAAAAGTCGGCATCATTTGAATTATACGCCTAATTTTTGATTTAAGCTCCATCCACCATCGACATTAATTATCTGCCCAGAGATATGAGGGGAATTGAATAAAAATTGTACTGTATTAGCTATATCGGTTACATTCCCAGATCTACCCAATGGAATTTCCTCAATTATTTTTGCAAAATGTTCTACCTCCCAATCAGCAGAAATAATTGCCCCTGGCGCAATACAATTGACACGAACATCGGGGTGTAGTTCACCCGCCATGTTTATCATCAATTGTCTTAAACCTGCTTTACTAGAGGTGTAGTGTGAAAGGCCTTTCCAAGACCTTCCAAGCGACGTGTCGACCATTCCGATAACACAACCTTTTGCAGATTTTAACAATTCCATCAAACCTATAGTTAGTTTGAATGGTGTTTCCACATGTAATTTTAAATTCATTTTTAAATCTTCAACATCAACATCATTGATTTCTATAGAACTGTATATTGAAGCATTATGTATCAACCCTGATAGCCCATTTGACTCCACAACTGCAGGATGATTGATAACATTCAAAATTAATCTTTCAACATCCGAATCAACTAGTAAGTTACCACTTAAAACATCTCCACAATCAACACCTCCATTCTTAGATGAAAAATCTGAAATTATTTTTCTTGCCTCCTCAACAGAAGAATTGACATGAATCAATACATACCAACCCATCTCCATCAATTTTTGTGATATCGCAGCACCTATCCTTTTGCCACCTCCTGTGATTAACGCAACTGGCTTGGACATATTCTTGCCTATAGCAATTAATACAATAATTCTCGTATCAAATCAGCAAAAAATGAATTATTTATCATAACTCGAAAAATTGGACTCTAGCACACCTTTTTCATATGCAACTCATGGGCTATAGTGAGGAGGGGAGAATATTACAGGCAAACAACTCCCCATGGCGAAAAAAAGTCCAAAGATAAAAACGCGTAAGCGGTTGCCTTCTTGGTTCAAAACTACCCTGCCTAATGGAGAGCAGCAGAAGATTTACAATGATACTAAGTCATCTGTAAAAGATAACAAACTCAACACTGTATGCGAAGAAGCTAGATGCCCTAATATTCATGATTGTTGGTCGAGTGGCGATGCTACTTTCATGATTGCTGGTCAAGAATGTACTCGTGGATGTAGATTTTGTGCTGTTGGTTCAATCAAAACACCTCCTCCACTTGACGCCGATGAGCCAAAGAACTTGGCGGATGCAGTTGAATCAATGAATTTGAGGCATGCAGTGATTACTGTTGTGAACCGTGACGACTTACCAGATAGTGGCTCAAATCACTACAAGAAATGTATCGAAGAAGTGAATCTTCGACAACCTAATGTAACCCTAGAATTACTATGTTCGGACTTGGCCGGAGATTTAAGTGATTTAGCACATTTATTAGAAAATAGCCCGTTATCGGTTTTTGCCCATAATGTAGAATGTGTACCTCGACTCGACCATAGAGTTAGAGATAGAAGAGCATCTTTTTCTCAGTCGATTAGTATTCTAAAGGAAGCTAAAAGACTTCGACCAGACATAATTACAAAATCTTCGTTGATGGTTGGAGTTGGTGAAACTAATGAAGAATTAGTTGAGGCAATGAAACTTGTTAGAGATGCAGGTGTCGACCTACTAACTATCGGACAGTATCTTGCACCTTCAAGCAAACATTTAGCCGTTGATAGATTTCCAGAACCTGAACTTTACGATCTATGGGCAGAGAAAGCGATTGAACTAGGATTCTTGGGTGTAGCCAGTGGACCTTTTGTTAGATCTTCTTTCAAAGCAGGACTTCTTTTGAGAAAATTGAAAAATCCAGATAATGATGAAAGTATGCCCGGTGCTAACGTCATGGTTTCTAAAGAAATACCATTTGACCAGTATCACTTAAGGACTTTGCCAACTGAGGTGAAACCATGACGGAACGGAAGACGGTCTCCACCGCTCCCTATACTATCGGGGCTGCTCCGTTTAGACCTGGTGACGAATCGAACTTCGGTGATAAATTTAAAGAAAAGCCGGATGATTTGAATAGACCTGATCCAATAAATTGTCAAGCAAATGATACAATTCAGCATGCTGCTGGTTTAGTAAGAGTTCTAGATGATGATAACAAAGCCAAGGGAGAGTGGAATCCTGAACTAAGTGCTGAGGAAATGATTCAAGGATTGGAATATATGATGAGACTTAGAATCTTTGACGACAGAATGTTGAAAATGCAAAGAACAGGAAAGTTATCATTCTACATGCGCTCTTTTGGTGAAGAGGCTATTGCAATCGCTCAAACTATGGCACTCGAAACTCAAGACTGGATTTTCCCTTCATATAGGCAACCAGGTGCGCAATTTGTTCGAGGAAGAGATATGGTCAGTATGATTTGCCACTGTATCGGAAATACTGAAGATAATGTCAAAGGAAGACAGATGCCTGTCCACTATACCTGGAAAGAAGGACGCTTTATCTCAATCTCTTCCCCTGTAGGAACACAATTCTCTCAAGCTGTTGGAGTCGCTATGGCCAGTGCTTACAAAGGACTTGATGAAGTTTGTATCTCATGGTTAGGAGATGGTACTTCTGCTCAAGGAGACTATCATTATGCACTAAACTTCGCATCAACCTTCAAACCTCCAGTAATCCTAAATGTCGTTAACAACCAATGGGCTATTTCTACTCACAAAAATCTAGCAACTGGAGGAAGAACCTTCGCTGAGCGTGGATTAGCCTATGATATTCCTTCAATTAGAGTAGATGGAAATGACTTCTTAGCACTTTACAGCGTTACCAAATGGGCTAGAGAACGTGCAGGTGCTGGACTTGGACCTACTCACATTGAAGTATATACTTACAGAGCAGGAGCTCACTCTTCATCGGATGACCCTTCTGCTTACAGACCAGATAATGAATTCGAATGTTGGCCAGGTGGAGACCCAGTTGAAAGACTAAAATTACATTTGATTGAAACAAAACTCTGGGATGACAAAAAACATGCTGCTCTTGAAAAGAAAATCGATGATGAAGTGATGACTGCTTACAAAGAAGCATGTGAGTTTGGAGACTTGGCAAGTGGACCTTATCCTCCAGCATCTACAATTTTTACTGAAGTCTATGAAACAGTTCCTTGGCACGTCCAAGAACAGCGTGAGGAACTTGGAAAGTGAGGTGATATTATGACAAAAATGAATATGATAGCCGCACTAAATTCTGCACTTGAACATCAATTACAAAGAGATGAAAATGTTGTAATCTTTGGAGAAGATGTAGGATACTTCGGAGGAGTATTCCGAGTAACTGCTAAACTTCAAGAGAAATTTGGAGCACACAGAGTATTTGATTCACCTCTCGCCGAAGGTGGAATTGCTGCAATTGCCATGGGAATGGGTCTCAATGGTTTAAGACCAGTCGCTGAAATTCAATTCGCCGACTATATCTTCCCCGCTTATGACCAAATTGTCAATGAGATTGCTAAAGTTCGTCACCGCTCTGGTGGAGAATTCACCGCTCCTCTAACATTTAGGACACCTGCCGGTGGAGGAATTAAAGGTGGACATCATCATTCACAATCACCTGAAGCACAATTCACGCACACCCCGGGACTAAAAGTGGTATACTGTTCGAATCCATACAATGCAAAGGGATTGTTAACATCGGCAATAGAATGTAATGACCCAGTTATTTTCTTTGAACCTAAACGTTGCTATCGTGGGCCATTTTACGGTGACCCTCACGATGTACCTACTTGGAATGACCATCCTGATGGAGAAGTACCAGATGAATATTATTCCATACCGCTTGAAGAAGCACGAATCGTCAAAGAAGGAGTTGCTTGTACTGTTATCGCATGGGGGACAATGGTTCACGTATGTGAACAAGCGATCAAAGAATCAGGGGTTGACTGTGAATTAATCGATCTACAAACCTTAGTTCCATGGGACAGGGATGCGATAGTTAACTCAATCAAAAAGACTGGAAGATGCGTTATTGTCCATGAGGCCCCAAAAACTAGTGGGTTTGGAGCGGAGATGAGTGCATCGATTCAAGAAAGATGTTTTTATCATCTTGAATCACCAATAATTAGAGTCACTGGATGGGATACACCATTCCCACATACAACAGAATGGGATTATCTACCAAGTCCAGCGAGGATTGCTGAAGCAATAAAGAAAACACAGGAGGAATAAATATGGGAACATTTGCGTTTAAACTGCCAGATATAGGAGAAGGAGTAGTAGAAGGAGAAGTTGTTGAATGGATGGTTGCAGTTGGAGATACTGTCAAAGAAGACGATCCCATTCTTTCGGTTATGACTGACAAGGCTACTGTCGAAATCCCATCACCTGTTGATGGAAAAGTAACCAAAGTTATCGGCGAGGCTGGAGATATTCTCCCGGTTGGAGTTGTTTGTATAGAATTTGAAGTTGATGGCGATGGTAATACATCAGCATCACAAGAAGAACCTGTAAAGAAAAAGGAAGAGGAGAAAGCACCTGAAAAGAAAAAGGAAGTCGCTACAAAGTCCGCCCCTGCTCCAGCGCCTAGCGTTGAAACTAAGCAAGCATCTCAACCTGTAGCAAGAGCTGCTGGAACCAAGGCACTGGCAAGTCCAGCGGTCAGACAAAGAGCACGTGAAGCAAATATCAATCTCGAGCATGTTGCTGGTTCTGGCCCTGCTGGAAGAATCAGTCATGCGGATTTGGACAAACATATTTCAGGCGGAGCAGTCGGTGCTTCTGCATGGTCACCAGTCGGCGCTTCAGCAAAGACTGAATTAAGCGGGACTGAAGAAATAAAGGTAATTGGACTAAGACGAAAGATTGCAGACAGCATGATGGCTTCATACAGTTCTATTGCTCATTTCTCATACTTTGAAGAAGTAGATATCACTGCCTTAGAAGATTTGAGGCAACACCTGAATGCTACAAGACCGGAAGGTGCACCAAAATTGACCTACCTGCCTTTCATTATGCAGGCACTGGTCAAGGCACTAAAGGAAAGTCCAGAATGTAATGCGCTTTATGATGATGAAGCAAATGTTGTCACAAGACATCAAGCAATCAATCTTNGAATTGCAACTCAAACCGATAGAGGACTTTACGTTCCTGTTGTCAAGCATGTTGAAGCAATGGATATTTGGCAATCTGCTGCCGAAATGGTTAGAGTTACATCTGCCACCAGAGACGGTAAAGCAAGTGCTGATGAACTATCAGGCTCAACATTCACNATTACAAGTCTTGGAAGATTAGGTGGNCTGGGTGCTACACCAATTATCAATAAACCAGAAGTTGGAATTTTAGGAGTTCACAATGCTAAGGAAAGAGCAGTTGTCAGAAATGGACAAGTCGTCGTTAGAAGAATGATGAATTTGTCNTCTTCATGGGACCATCGAGTTGTTGATGGTCACGATGGCGCAACACTTGTTCAAAGAGTGAAAACATACTTGGAAAATCCTGCAACAATTTTCATGTGATGGTGATTTAATGCAAACAAAAAAATGTCAAGTTTTGGTTATAGGCGCAGGACCTGGAGGTTATGTTGCTGCAATTCGTTCAGGACAGTTNGGCCTCTCAACAATAATTGTTGAAGGTGAAAAAGCAGGTGGAACATGTTTGATTAGAGGATGCATTCCTTCTAAAGCACTAATCCATGCAGCACATAGATTTCATGATTTGGCAAAACATTCCAAAGAACAAGGTCATATGGGGATTTCAATACCTGGTCCTGCCGAACTAAATATGTCAAATATGGTTTCTTGGAAAGATGGCATCGTCAATAAATTGAATGGTGGAGTAGAACACTTACTGAAAGCAGCAGGTGCTGAACTAATCAATGGATGGGCCGAATTCCAAGATGCTAAAACTGTTAAAGTAGGTTCTGGCAAGGATGCAATTATTATTCAAGCAGATAATGTGATTTTAGCAAATGGTTCAGTTCCTATTGAATTACCATTCATGCCTTTCTCAGAAAATGTAATTTCATCTAGAGAAGCATTAGACTTGAAAGAATTACCTGGTCATGTAGTAGTTGTTGGTGGAGGATACATCGGATTGGAATTAGGAATAACTTACAGAATGTTGGGGTCTGAAGTCACTATTGTCGAAGCAATGGATTCGGTTCTTCCCATTTTCGATAAGGAATTGCGTCGTCCATTGGAATTATTCATCAAGAAAAATAAGATCAAGGTACACACTGGAGTTTTTGCCAAGGGTACAGAAGACATGAAAGATGGTAAAATAAAATTATTTTATGTTGACAAAAATGCAAAGGAAGACGCTAAGTTTGAAGAATTAATTGCCGATAAAGTGTTGGTAACTGTAGGAAGAAAACCAAGAAGTCAGGGTCTAGAACCTACAGGAGTAGCACTAGATGAAAGAGGATTTGTCNAAGTTAATCAAAGATGTGAGACTAATATGAAAGGTGTTTATTCCATTGGAGATGTCTGCAATTCGGGGGAGATGCTAGCACATGTTGCATCNTTCCAAGGAGAAATGGTTGCCGAAATCATCTCTGGTGAAAAGCGAGAATATGACCCTGTGGCTGTTCCTGCGATTGTATTCACTGAGCCTGAAATAGTGAGTGTTGGTCTTTCACCAGAACAAGCCAAGGAAGAAGGTCATCCTGTAATCGTAGGTAAATTCCCACTTGGCGCTAACGGACGTGCTCTAACACAAGAAGCTGAAAAATCTGCAGGTTTTGTGAGAGTATGTGCTCGAGAAGATGACCACAGAATTCTTGGAATCCAAGCCGTAGGAACTCATATCAGCGAACTTGTCGGTGAATGGACACTTGCATTGGAAATGGGAGCCTTGTTAGAAGATATTGCTGGAACGATTCATGCGCATCCAACAATGACTGAAATGACTCATGAAGCAGTTTTAGCAACTTTAGGACATGCAATTCATTCCGCATGAAATAAAGTAAGACGGCTATAAGTATAATAATGAGAATTTTATCTCGATGTCATGGATTATGAATCTTTGACTCTTCTTGAACTCAAAAAAATCTGTAAATCGCGTGGACTAAAAATATCTGGTAAAAAAGATGATGTCGTAATTCGTTTGATGGAAAATGATGAATTAAATCAGCAACCTGTCCAAACTATTCAACAAAATTATGTTGCAACAATGCCCCAACAAACTAATTCTCAGGCATTCGTTACTCCAAATATCCAACACGTGTATATCGGAAATAAAGGAAGTACTGTGAATGGAATTGGAACAATAGTAATCATTTACGGTGCATTTAGAATGCTAATGGCATTTGCATTTTCAATTATTGGTATTGGTGAATTAGGGTGGGCCTTAGCTCCACTCGCATTTTTACTATCCTTTGCCTTTATCATCGGAGGTATTTTGATGCTCAATGAATACTTGAATGGTATTTACTTTACTTTAGCAACATTCCTGNTATCGGGATTATTAAGTATTATTTTCTCTGGAGGAGATCTAAATCCATTATCAATTTCAATCAGCGACGATGGTTCAATGACACTCTTCTCANTAATGTGTACAACATTTGGAATGGGGCTTGTAGCACTGCCACTATTAATGTCATTTGATGAACTAAAAACGGGATGGCCTCCATCGATAGAAAGAGTTCTTTCAGCGTTTAAAGATGGGTCCAAAAATAGTGGCAAAAGAGAAATCGTTTGCAGTTCTTGTGACAAAAAATTGAACGTTCCTACGGACTATTCAGGAAAAATAAGTTGTCCGCACTGTGGAATTAAGATGGACATCTAAATTATGAACCACAACTTAGGCAGTCATCTGGAGAGTCTAGACTGCATGCTATTTCTTCTAAGCTAGTCATTTCAGCACGGTCTGCCAATCCTGAAACCGTTTGATCTTCAGACTTCTTTGCTTCAACTGTGAATTGAATAGCATCTACAGCAGCCTTTGTTCTAAGATAGTACATTCCAGTTTTCAAGCCTTTCCTCCATCCATAAAAGTGCATGGAACTAACCTTTGCTGCATTAGCATCAATCATGTGAATATTCATCGATTGACTTTGGTCGATATATGCTCCTCTGTCTGCAGCCATGTCAATAACATTCTTCTGCTTAATTTCCCAAGTGGTCTTATACAGTTCTTTGATATTATCAGGGATTCCTACAATGTTTTGAATTGAACCTTTGTGACGAAGTATCTCATCTTTCATTTCTAAACTCCATATTCCTAGTTTAATCAAGTCATTTATCAAGTGCCTATTAGGTACTATGAATTCACCAGACAATGTTCTTCTGACATATAGATTGGAAGTAAATGCTTCAAAACATTCATTGTTACCTAGAATTTGAGAGGTTGAAGCAGTTGGCATAGGAGCTAATAACAGGGAATTTCTCATACCATTAGCAACGATTTCAGATTTCAAAGAATCCCAATCCCAACGTCCACTGTGTTCATTCATGTTCCAAAGATCAAATTGTAGAATTCCTTCACTCGCAGGTGAGCCCTTGAAAGTTGAGTAAGCACCTTCTTTAATNGCTGCATCNTTTGAGGCAGTACATGAAGCAAAGTAAATTGTCTCAAATATTTCTTTGTTCAATANTTTCGCTTCGGGGCTCTCAAATGAAAGTCCGAGCATTGCAAATGTATCAGCAAGTCCTTGAACACCAAGTCCAATAGGCCGGTGACGCATGTTTGAATTACGTGCNTCTTCAACAGGATAATAGTTTACATCTATNACTCGGTTCAAATTTCCAGTTGCATGATATGTTACATCATAGAGAAGTTGGTGGTTAAATTCACCTTTTTCTACATCTACAAACTTAGGAAGTGCGATTGAGGCTAAGTTACATACGGCGACTTCATCTTTAGCAGTATATTCCATGATTTCAGTACAAAGATTAGATGAACGAATTGTACCTAGATTCTTTTGGTTAGATTTGGTATTTGCTGCATCCTTGTAAAGCATGTAAGGAGTACCAGTTTCAATTTGTGACTCAACTATTTTATCCCATACAGTTCTTGCTGGAATTGTTTCTCTTGCCAATCCTTGTGCTTCATATGATTCAAACATCTGCTTGAATTCTTCACCATATGCGTCTTGAAGACCAGGACACTCGTTCGGGCAGAAGAAAGACCAATCAGCATTTTGCTCAACTCTTTCCATGAATAAATCTGGAGTCCATAGAGCATAGAATAGATCTCTTGCACGAAGTTCTTCTTTACCATGATTCTTTCTTAAATCTAAGAAAGCCAAAATATCTGGGTGCCAAGGTTCCAAGTAAATTGCAATTGAACCTTTTCTCTTGCCGCCGCCTTGGTCGACATATCTTGCAGTATCATTGAATACACGAAGCATTGGAACTATTCCGTTACTTTCTCCATTTGTGCCTTTGATGTAAGACCCCTTTGATCTAATATGATGAATAGATAAGCCAATTCCACCAGCAGACTTGGAAATCAAAGCGCATTGCTTCAATGTATCATAGATNCCTACGAGAGAATCATCTTGCATTGTCAAAAGGAAACAGGAAGACATCTGAGGTGTTGGAGTTCCTGAATTGAATAATGTAGGAGTTGCATGNGTGAAATATCCTTGGCTCATCAAATCATAAGTTTTCAAGGCTTTCTCTATATCCCCATGGTGTATTCCTACTGATACACGCATCAACATGTGTTGAGGGCGCTCAGCGACTTCGCCGTTTAGTTTCAGCAAATATGAACGCTCTAGGGTTTTGAATCCAAAGTAGTCATAATTATAATCACGATTATAATCAATATGATTGTTTAGAGTTTCTGCGTTTTCCATGATAATTCCATAGACTTCTTCAGAAATCAAAGGTGCGTGTTTCTTCGATTCTGGGTCAATGTATTCTCTAAGGTCTGTTATGACATCTGTGAAAACCTCTTTAGTTGAACGATGAAGGTCATCTACACAAATTCTAGCAGCTAATCTACTATAATCCGGATGNTGAGACGCAAGAGATGCTGCTGTTTCTGCAGCCAGTTGGTCTAGTTCACGAGTNGAAACTCCGTCATAAAGTCCTTCAATTGTCAATTTAGTAAGATGTGCAGGGTCTATCCANTTGGGATCTAAACCCTCAGTAAGACTAGACAATTTCTCAAGAATAGCATCGAATCGGACATCTTCTTTTTCTCCTTTTCTGTTTACTACTTGCATTGTCATCTTTGTCATCTCCCTCGTGTTATTGAATTGCGCAGTATTCCCCTTCCATCGCGTACGGTTCAAAAGTCTTCGTCTACTGAGAAGCGTTGTTGGACACTTCCGAGAGTTGCTCCATCCTTGACGCCGGACTTTTGATATTCGCCAACTCTCTTCTCAAAGAAATTAGTTTTTCCTTGCATTGAAATCATTTCCATCCATGGGAATGGATTGGATACATCATATAATTTAGATGCCCCAAGAGAAACCAATAGTCGGTCTGCAACGAACTCGATATATTGCCTCATCAAACCTGCATTCATCCCTATTAACTCAACAGGAAGGGCACTTGTCACAAACTCTGTTTCTATTTCTACTGCTTCAGAAATAATTCTATGAATGATATTTTCNCCTGCTCCGCGATTCAACTGATTGTGTAGTAAACAAGCAAAGTCACAGTGAAGTCCTTCATCTCTTGAAATTAATTCATTTGAAAATGTAAGCCCTGGCATTAAACCTCTTTTCTTTAACCAGAAAATGGCACAGAAAGAACCAGAGAAAAATATCCCCTCAACGGCAGCAAAAGCCACCAGTCTTTGTGCGAATGTACCTTTCTTNCTAGATAGCCACTTCAGAGCCCAATTACCTTTCTTCTTTACAGAAGGAACTGTTTCCAAGGCATTGAATAAATGATCTTTTTCAATTGGGTCTGTAATATAAGTATCAATCAATAATGAATAAGTTTCAGCATGAATATTTTCCATCATTATTTGAAANCCATAAAAACAACGNGCTTCAGCCCATTGGACTTCATCGGCAAAATTTGTTACTAAATTTTCATTCACAATACCATCACTAGCAGCAAAGAATGCCAAGACATGTTTTAGGAAATGTCTCTCNTTGTCGTTGAGTTTCTTCCAATCTTTAGCATCTTCAGCTAAGTCAATTTCTTCAGCAGTCCAAAAAGCCGCAGCATGAAGTTTGTACATTTCCCAAATATCAGTGTGTTCAATAGGGAATAAAACGAAACGATTTGGAGTTTCTTGGAGCATGGGTTCAATATGTTCCATAGACAAATCTATCTCAATNTCTTCTTGATTTTTTGTACTATGCTCAATTACCATATCATTCCACCTCACTTCTACATTCGCGCCGGAGTTTCTTCTCGTTCGATAGGGTGTATAATGATAACCCTTCAGGCTCCTTAGGAAACGCAGGTTTTAGGACGTTTATCAACCGTTGGAAGGTGCTACAATGCGAGCCGAAATTACCCTTTTATAACAGGTTTAGAAAAGAAATCAAAATAATTTTTATACGCCTATATTTCCACTGCGCACAAGTAAGTAAATCTATACTTTAGATAATAGTCAATAACCTCAAACAATTACCTCTGTTTATGAGAGTAGATTTGACCGTTGAGTTTGCCAAATTATCAAACCAAGCCAAACTACCAACCCAAGGTTCTTCACAAGCTGCAGGTTGGGATCTTTACGCTTTAGAAGAAACAAAAATCGAGAGAAGAAAAAGTTCTATGATCAAGACTGGACTTGCAGTCGCCATCCCTGAAGGATGGGAAGGACAAATTAGATGTCGTTCATCATTGGGAAAAAAAGGAATGATAATGCCAAATGGAATTGGGACTATAGATTCGGATTACCGAGGAGAATTAATGGTCTTAGCCACTTGGATAGGAGAAGAGGAATCATTTACCGTCAAAGCAGGAGAACGGGTTGCACAATTATTGTTTGCGCCAGTTCCAAGTGTTACAATTGTTGAAACTAANTACGATGAATTGGGACAAACTCAACGCGGAAAAGGTGGTTTTGGCTCATCTGGGAAATTTTGAAACCTACAAGAGTATTAAATAGAATCTGCAACAAATAAGTAAGTAAGGGGATTAGTCATGAAGGATTTGGGTAGCATAGAACAACTTGTTTTTGGATTTTTCATATTATACATAATTTACATTTTTTGGTCCGGAGGTTCAAAAAAAGCTAGAAAGGTCACTACTACTACTACTGTAGTACATAGTAGATATTACTCAAATCCCTCTTCAAATCAACGTATATTGAATAAGCCCCCCGGGCCATTTTCTTTATTTGCCATATCTATTTCAATTTTAATTTTGATNATAATTAGTGTAACTTGTCTATCCCTATGGGCTGATGCTGTTCAAGATTACGAGAAAGATCGTGGTGTTGAAAGAGGTGGTAGTTGGGATACTGAAATAGCTAACTTCTTGTTTACAGATGCTGATATGGGAATTGTTGTGGGAGACAATATCCCAAGTNTCATTTCGCCTAATGGGGCTTTTTTCTGGATAACTTACCTATGCAGTTGTTTATTTATGATTATGGGCATGAGAGTTGCTTCNAATCGACTTAGAAACCACAAGAAAAATTTACGTAATTCTGAAAAAAAATTACGGCCAATATTAAGAAGGCTTGCTATGGATCCAAACGGAGTCATCAAAGGGAGGATTCGTCTTCCGGATGCAGTTCCAGTTTCAAAGCCTAGTAAGAGTGAAGAAAAAGTAATCATACTAATTTATGCGATTTCAGCATTAGTAATGATTTGGACATTCATTAGTATAGGGAGTTATTTCAATGAGTTAGCAACAGAAGCACCTAATAGAAAATGGGGCGAAAATATGGGCCCANAGGAAGATTTTCAAGCCTTCATTCTNATTTCATTACTACTGCTGAATACTATTGCAAGTAGTACAGTAGTAAAGTATCTTTTTGCNGAATATGAAGGCGAGGATGATTCAATATTNCCTCCAAGTGTTAGAAAGCAAGCAGAAGATGTTGAAGAAAAAAGAGTCAGTAAATTATCAACCGAACCCGCTTCAGCAGATGATGTGCTCAAGGCATTAGCTAGAGAAATGGAGGCTGCAAAGGCAGAAGCTGCTTTCTTGAGGCAAGAACTAGACGAAACTCGAGATAAAGTCAAGGGATTAGAAGTAGAGTTAGATGAGAAAAAGGTTGAGTTAGAGAGTATTCAAGAAATCACTAAAAACATGGAACAAATTGTCGAAGAAAATAAAAATTCAGGAGACAAAGAATTATCTCTGCAAGACTCTGTAATGGTTGGTGATAATTTATTCAATGGAGATAAAATCGATAAACAAATAATCAACGACCCTGCAGCAATTGCTAAGGCTGCAATTGAAGCATATAGAGAAGGAAGAAAAGATAGCGGGAAAATCGATCTAGACTTTGACTAGGATGGTTTGATGGATAAGAACCATCTCGCCTGTTCATGTCCGAGATTCGAAATGTCGATGTCTTGAATCTTGGGACTATTCCATATCATGAGGCTTTCGAACTGATGAAAGAACTGCAACAGAAAAGAATAGATGATTTGATTATTGATACCATCATTTTTTTACAGCATCCCGAAGTTGTCACCGTTGGCCCTAGAGCAAGAAACGATGGAATTGAACCTCCTTCTGATTATCCTTCATTCCCGGTAGACAGAGGTGGCGGATTGACTTGGCATGGACCTGGGCAACTGGTAGGTTATCCAATTTTTAAGTGGGATTTAGATGATGAAAAGTCAGTCGCTCAAATTATTTCTAAACTTGAGGGCTGGATAATTTTGGCTCTCAAATCATTAGGAATAGAATCAAACAGAGACTCTAGAATGCAAGGTGTTTGGGTTAGTGGCAAAAAGATATCTAGTATAGGGCTTTCATTTCTTAGGTGGACTTCAAGACATGGATTTACAATTAATTATGACACTCCTGAATCTAGAGTCGAGAGTTTACCAGGTTGTGGCTTAGATACTGATACAACTACCTCACTAAAGAAAATGGGGCATGATGTTAGTTTTGATTCTTTGAAAAAAGTCTTGATAGATACTATGCCTAAAAGTTTAGCTAGAAAAATAGCAAATCATTGAAGGTCTACCCAAAGAAGCACCTTGTATGGGGGGCGATTACTGGCCGATATTTGGAACGAAAAGTTCTGAATTAGGAATTCCAACTATCGGATATCTAGATTGGTATGTTCCTAGGCTAGAAGAAAATAGACCCCATAACCTATCATTTAGTGGAATGCAATATGATTGGGATGTAAAGAAAATTATGAAAGATTCAATTTATCAAGTAGCAAATCATCATATTGGAAATCTTAGAGACCCTAGGCATAACATCTCATTAAGAGAGAATGTTGACATTAATAGAATCGTAGTATGTAACGGAGCAACTCAAGGACTACATATTGCTGTATGTGCNGCATTGGCAAAAAATGAAAATAAAACTGTAACTATNGCTGTTGAATCCCCTTGTTATGCACCGATAGTTCAATCACCACAACTATTCAATCATGAAGTAATCAAAATAAATAGAAATAAACCTGAAAATAATGTGGGATATTGGAGAATAGATAAAACTCAATGGCTCGATGCTATAAAAAAATCTTCTATTTTAATGATCACCCCTATTCTAAATCCTAGTGGTTGGGATTATCATCCTGAAGATCGCAATTGGATTGTTAATACTTGTAAGGAAAATGATGTAATTATAATCGCTGATGAAGTTTATTTAGATAGTAAAAAGAGAAAAGAGGATTATGTACCCTTTCATAGTTTAGGAAATCATTGCATATCCATTAATTCATTAACCAAAATCTATTCACTAGGAACTCTACGTTTCGGCTGGATTATAGCATCCCCTGAAATTGCTGAGCAGGCTAGAAGAGCATTCATTACTCTAGGNGGAATGATGGGTAGNCCGATTTTAAGAATAGCCGATTCGATTTTCCCTCACTTAGATATTGTCTTAGACAAAGTCGAACATTACAGGAAAAAGAATCTTCCAATGCTACGTAATCTATTAGAAAAATTCAATATAACTTGGAATGAACCACCATATGGAATATTTGGATCCTTTAGATTACCCTTCGGAATAAATTCGATGGAATTTATTGATAATGAATGCAAACAGTTCGGCGTATTATTAGTTCCTGGCAATATGTTTGATGATGGATTTGATNACTGGATTCGTGTTGCTTGGTCTATAGAGCCAAAATTATTTCAAGAAGCCATAATTAATTTGGAAAAAGCGTTAATTTTAGCCATTAATAAAAAACAAGTCAATAAAAGTAAGTAATCCAGCCGTTGTTCATGGGCGAGATTGTCGTTGCCATTTCTGGAGCATCAGGTGCCATTTATGGAAAGAGATTATTAGAAACTCTAAATCGAATGGATATTCCATCCAGATTGGTCGTTACTAGTGCTGGAGAACTGACTCTGAAACATGAATGTGGGATTACCAAAGAAGAACTCGCCAAGCAGACAAATTCATTTCTTGAGGATGAATCCAATGTCGGAGGTAAATCTGCATCNGGTTCTTCAAAAATAGATGCAGTAGTTATTTGCCCTTGTTCCGGAACAACTATCGGAAAACTTGCAGCGGGAATAAGTGATAACCTTGTTACTCGATCCGCTATAGTTGCTATGAAAGAAAGACGTAAACTCATCATCGTACCTAGAGAAGCACCTTATGCTACAGTCCACCTGGAAAATATGACAAAACTTTCTTCATGGAATACAATAATTATTCCCGCNTCACCTGGATTCTANAATCACCCTGAAACAATAGATGATTTGGTTGATTTCATCATTGCTCGAATTCTAGACCACATTGGAATAGANAATGACATCGGTAAAAGATGGACTGGTGAAGAGATTTAATCAATCACTTTTTCANAACTAAATTTATCATAAATCATTNGAATTTAAGCATATATTTNGGNTATTTAATTGCGAGAGTTTCAATAACTGAATCTACTGGGTGTTAACATGGTCGCTCCGAGTGCATGGGCATCTCATATCTTGGTTAACTCAAAATCTGAGGCAATACAAATCAAAGATAAGGTAGGCAAACTAAAGGATTTTCAGAAAATGGCTAGGAAAAAAAGTACATGTCCATCAAGTCAAAAAGGCGGAGATTTNGGNTGGTTTCGCAAAGGTATGATGGTTAGAGAATTTGACGAAGCAGTATGGGAAATACCTATTGCTAGTACTTCCGACCCGATTAAAACTCAATTTGGATACCATCTAATTTGGGTACATGAAAGAGATACAGAGTGATATTATGTTCACTATTTCTCTAGAAGATTATACCGTTATGGCCAAACATGGAGCATATGATTTTGAGCATGAATCAAACCAACCATTTAATGTAACAATTAAAGTAGAAATTAGTCAAAAAGAAATTAATGATGATTTATCTAAAACAGTAAATTATGCAGATTTACAAAATGCAATAGATACTGTTTTGCTTAACTCACAACCTATCAGGCTGATGGAGACGATGGCAGAGAAGATGATNATGATTTTGAAACAAAATGAATTGATTGAAAAAATATCAATACGAATCGAAAAACCAAATGCACCACTGCCGCATGAAGGTGGTTTGGCTGTAGTTGAGGCTGAATGGTCAAAATAAAAGCGAGGATTCAAGCCAAATGACTCAATCGGATATTTATGGTCGAAGAGATAAAACGTGTTTTCGTACCATCTGTTGTAGAAGAAGGTGGAGGTACTTTAGGCCTAGGATGCTTTAGTACAGAAGAAGTTGCTTGGCAAGTCCTCAGGGCATTTCTCAAAAAAAGTGAAGAGATGTTACTAACCAATTGTAGCGTTGTCATGTGGGATGTTGATCGTGTTGGAGAAGAGGCAATGACTGTCCTCTCAACCATGGAGTGCAAAGATTGTCCAGTATGTTCGAGAAGAACTTTTTGGATCGACTTAGAAAATTTTAGTGCCTTGTGTCACGGTAGTGCCTGCTCAGCTTGGATTGAAGAAAATACAGTTGACCCTGAAATTATAGATTGTGGGTGGCCGACAACAAGATTCCTAAAGCAAAATAAATCTATAGAAGAAGCAGTTAGAGAACTATACAAATTGGGAGATAGGCTTAGATCAGCTGGTATTGGAGAGCAAGAAAAAGGTTCAACTCAAAAGATGATGGAAGAACACTTCAATGATAATGAAGATTAAAGTTGGCTTAGAATCAAAGGTCCAACGAAACTAAATGCAAATAAACCGAAGAATATGAACATCCATAGACGCATTTGTTTTTGATTACGNTCATCTTTATCATTTTTTGAGATACATTCTGCGCTTTTGCAAACTCTAGGTTCAGCACTTAGNGGAATTGGTTTGTAACAAATTCGACAATGTTTGTGAGCCTGATTTTTATTTCCACTGAATACTTTATCAGATACCTTTGANAATTTTTCCTTTACTTTCTTTGCATCTACCATTTCAAACACCCCTAATCATAGTACCATCAAATTCTTTACCTTCTAGAGCACTCTCAAGCAGAGATATATTTCTTCCATCTAATACAGCAATATCTATGGAAGATTTCTTTGCCAAACTAACTGCAATTGGGTCTACTACTGCTGACTGTCCTGGAATTAACTTTTCAGTACCAGTAATTTTCTCTAAGTCATCAAAACTGATATCAAACATTGGCTTAGCATCTTCATATTCTCTAGGATCTTTATCATAAACATAAGGCACATTAGTGGCAATAATACAATTTTTAGCACCACAATCTCTGGCCAAAGCAATAGCCACTGTATCAGTAGTATGTCCAGGAACAGTTCCGCCCATNACTACAATCGAATGTGAATTCAATAATTCAGCACANTGTTCAGTCGATGTTGGAATCAATTGAGCTANATTACAACCAACATCCATGAANATTTGTTGAAGAATGGTGGCGTTGAGTCGAGTTGCTGCTATTCCAACTTCATCGAGTTTATCTGAATCTGAAATAATATTTTTTGCCAATTCTATACCTTCCCTGGCAGGAAGTCCTCCNCCAACAACAATCCCCAAACGGTATTCATTACCTTCAAGGTGAACTATCAACTGACGTAGTTGACCCAACCACTGCCGCCTTTTCTCAGCCTCTTCAGGCCTTAGAAGACTACCGCCTAAAGCAACAACATGGGTCTTTGTCATCATTTGCTCGTCATAACTCAAGTCTTTGAGGATATCCCTAGATTTTAATTTAATAACGCATTTTCGTTGAATTAAATACTCTTGACAGAAATTAATTGGACNGAGAGTTGAAGACCTTTAGCGGATGCCCTAGAAATGGAGGAAGCAACATGAGTGATGATAATCAACTCTCAACTCGTAGACTTCGTCTAAAAATGGCTCTTGAAGAATTGAGAGAGATGAAAGGCTTTGGTACTGAACTTGTTACAATTATCATACCACCAGACCGTCAAGTGTTTGATGCTAGAACAATGTTGCAAAATGAACATGGACAAGCTGCTAANATCAAATCTAAAGGAACTAGAAAAAATGTCCAAGCAGCCATTGAATCTGCTATTTCTACGCTCAATAGATTCAAGAATGCAGGTGAAAATGGATTAGCGATTTTTGTCGGTTCGGTAATAATTGGNAATAATAAATCAAGAATGGTAAATGTAGTTGTCGAAAATCCGCCTCAACCGTTTATCTCATTCCGCTATAGATGTGATTCAAAATTTGAATTAACNCAACTTGAAGAAATGCTGGTCGATAAAAAATCATACGGACTTTTTGTAATTGATCGGGCAGAAGCAGCATATGGAATCGCTTCTGGAAAAAGAATACATGTCCAAGAACATCTTGTTTCTAATATAATGGGAAAACACAGACAAGGTGGTCAATCTGCTCAACGTTTCGAACGTTTGATTGAAGAAGCAGCACATAATTTCTTCAAACGAGCATCGGAACATGCATGTAGTTACTGGCTACCTAATTTAGAAAATATTCAGGCTATAATCGTTGGAGGGCCAGGGGCAACCAAGGATTTTGTAGTTAAAAACGAATACTTCCATCATGAAATCGCAAAGAAAATTGCAAAGACAACATTTGATGTGGGCTACTCAAATGATAGTGGAGTAAGAGAGTTAGTGGGTAATGCTGGCGGATTAATGGGTGAAATTGAATTAGATGCTGAAAGGCAAATGATGAATCGTTTTCTACAAGAGTTGGTCAAAACTGCACCGAAAGCAACATATGGTGATCTGATGATAAAGCAAGCATTAGACCAAGGGGCAGTTGATACATTATTAATTTCTGAAGGATTAAGAAAGAATTCAATTAAATTACAATGTAAGAAATGTTCACATCAGTGGAATGTGACACTTTCAAGAACTGAAGAACTCCCTGAATGTCCATCATGTAACACTTCTTCTGATGACGTTGTGGAACTCGAGAACATTCCTCTTATTGATGAATTGACTATTCTTGCCTCTAAAGGAAATTCTTCTATATCATNTATTTCTGTTGACACCGAAGAAGGCTCTCAACTTTTAGACGGGTTCGGTGGATTAGCAGCCATTCTTAGATACCCCATGATGTGATAATAATGCAAATCTTAAGAATTCATGTAGAACCAATTCTTGGCAAGGTTCTATCGGAAATGGGAATCGAGGGTGATTCATGGAAATCAATGTTAACCCCCTCTAGAGAGCATTCTCAAGGGGATCTTTCGTTACCCTGCTTTCCATTTGCTAAATCTCTAGGCAAAAGTCCAATCCAAATAGCAGAAGAGATTTCATCCTCTATAGAAAGAACTACTGAGATTGGTGAAATAAATTCAACTGCCGGTTATCTTAACATAAANGCTAATCCAAAATGGTTAGCAAATCAGTTACTAACTGGAAATACTAGAATCGGTGATGCTTACGGNAGTAAACCAAGTACAGGAAGACAAGTTCTGATTGAACATACTTCAGCTAACCCAAATGGACCTTTTCATGTTGGAAGGGCAAGGAATGCCATTCTTGGAGACACCTTAGTTAGATTACATAGACTTCTTGGCAATCAAGTTCGAGCAGAGTATTACGTTGATGATATGGGCAAGCAAGTCGCTGTTCTTGCTTGGGCACTAGAACATTTATCTGAACAAGATATTGAAGAAATTCTACAAGATAAAGACAGTTTATCCGATAAGTGGGGTGACAAAGCAGACCATGCACGAGTAAGATGGTACCAAGCCGCTCAAAAATTAAGGCAACATGAAACTAAAAGCGTTCAAATCGAACNAGATATTGCTAAATTGGTTCATGCAAGTGAAAATGGTGATGAATCTGTTTTACAACAATTCTATGATGCTTTTCAACCAGTACTAGAAGGGATGCTTACAACATTGAAGCGGTTGGGGATAGAATTTGATGAATTCACCAAAGAATCAATGTTTGTTACTAACGGAGATGTTGATAGATTAATGAAAACATTATCCGATTTAGAGATTCATGGAGTGGCTGATAACGGAGCTGAATTCTTAGACCTGGGCTTGAGAGGGCTTAAGGGAAAAACTGAGTTCTTNTTCAAAAGAGGAGATGGTTCATCTCTATATGCTACAAGAGATATAGCATACCACATTTGGAAATGGAATCAGTGTGATGAGTTGATCAACGTACTAGGAGAAGATCATAAACTCCAAGCAAAGCAAGTAGGATTAACNCTCAAAGAGTTAGGACANAAGGTTCCTGATGTTTTGTTTTATTCATTCATCAAACTCCCCGAAGGTAAAATGTCAACTAGAAAGGGCAATGTAGTATTCATGGATGACTTACTTGAGGAAGCAAAGGAGCATGCATCACAGATCGTTAGACAATTGNGAACTGAGTATGATGATAAGCAGGTAAGTGAAATCGCAGAGGCTGTTGGTAGTTCTGCAATACGTTTCAATATTATCAAGGTAAGTCCAGATAAAGGATTTACATTCAGATGGGAGGAGGCTCTAGCATTCGAAGCAGGTTCTGCTCCATTCATTATGTATAGCCATACTAGGTCACGTTCTATAGCGAATAAATGTAAAGATATTGGTTTAGATGTGGACTCGATTTGTAATAAAGAAATAGTTATAGAAGATATTTCAGATGAGTTGCCAAAATCATTGATTGACTTGCTCCGCTGTATTGCTATTCAAAATGATGTNTTACAAAGAGCTGTTGAGCAATGCCGTCCAAATCTTTTCGCNAATCAAATTTTAAATTTAGCAACTTGCTTCAACGGGTTTTATCGTGATTGTAAAATTATTGAAAACGGTGAAGTAAATGAACTGTACCTACAAATATCTCAACTTGCATCTCAATTACTTAAATCGGGAATGGAAGGATTGGGAATTACTCCTCTAGAGAGAATGTAATCATTCTAAATCTGAACGATACCACCCTTCTGGCAGCTCCATTGGGTCATAAATATTCGAATCCTTAACCCTTCTAACAATCTCTAATTTCATTGACTCCATTCCTACGTTCTCTAATGCAGACATAGTAACTCTTCCATTAATATCATACAATAATGGAAGTTCAGGTTCTCCTTCAGATCCTTCTTCGATCCATTCTTCTTCATGCATCTTAACNTCATCCCAACTCTCAGGTTTCGGCTCAAATAAATCAGCTTTTGATGAAACGATGAGTAAGTCNGTNCCNGGAAGAAGACTTTTTACATCTTCTAGTAGACTAAGTTGCTCTTCTATAGAGGTTCCACAATCCTGGCTCTCATCAATTAAAAATAATACTAAAGATCCTAAATGTTCCAATGCTGATATCGCTTGTAATTCGATGTCATTTCTTTTTTCCATTGGCCGGTCGAGTAATCCTGGAGTATCGACTAACTGGTACTGAAGTCTTCTGTGGATGAAATGACCTACGTGTATTTGCTTAGTAGTGAACGGATAATGGTTTACTTCCATNTTACCTGAACTGAGTGCTGAGATAAATGCAGATTTACCAACATTAGGTGCTCCGCAAATTACTATGCAAGGCAATACTTGATCAATTGTAGGCAATTTTTTGAGAACTTCTCTAGATTCATTCAGCCAAAGTAGTGAGGGTTTGACTCTCCTCATAATTGATGATATACGCCCATATGCTTCTCTTCTTGCATCATGCATTAACTCTGTCCTNCCTGTTCTAACTATTTTCTTGGAATTTTGACCTGCTATGTTTAGAACCTGCTTTGACCCCCATTGCAAAATAGATAAATGATGTCTGTAATCATCACAACCGACACAAGCATCGATCATTGAAACATCAAATCTTGGCGATTGGTCTAATGATGGCCAAGTATTTACGGTATCCATTAAGGTTGTGGAAATGATATCTGCAGCAGTTTGTACCATTCGGTTCATTTGTTTCCTAACGCGGAAAATTCTATCTGAATCATCAACTCTNTCTGCAGCTTTCTTTGCTCTAGAGAATGCTTTGTCTAATATTTCATCCTCTAGTAATACTGTTGGAAGAGTACGCCAAGAAACTTTCANNCTACTCCCCAAAATCATCCAGTGGCCAACACTTCAAGAATACTTGGTATCTTTTTTGATAATATTGATTTTTTATTTAGGAGCGAGGTTCAAGTAGCCTCGCCTAGTGGTTTAACCATGGCGAAGAAAAAAAGTGGCATTGATTTACCAGATTGGGCTGTTCCACTATGGGAAGATATGGGTTCTCCGAATCTATTAGATGTAGAAGGAAAGCATACTGGAGACTTACTTGAAAGACGCCATGGTCTTCGTAAAGATGACTTAGTAGAAGTACAACTCGATGCTCGTGCCTTTGTTGGTATTGAAGGAAAAGATGCTTGGATTAGAGGTAGATTACTATCATCTGGGAAATCTAGTATTGAGATTCTATGTGAAGACGGAAAGAACAACTATGTTGCTAGAGACGTGATTGTTAAGATTGTTTTAATTGCTCACACCAGACCNGCNTATATCGATGATAAAGAGTTACTCGCATTTGAAAGAGAAGATATGAAGAGACGTTCAAATCTACATGAGAAAGTAGAAAAAGAAAGTAANGGCTCAGATGACACTCATTTGTGGGGATGAGAATATTTCTTTAACAGAAAAAAAATGTATCCCTTGTGAAGGTGGAATTCCCCCTCTAAGTAATGAGGAAATCGAACCTTTGATGAATGAAATTGACGAAAATTGGGCATGTCTTCATGAACACCATATTGAGAGAGATTTTCAATTTCCAGATTTCGTATCTGCCCTTCAATTCGTAAATGNTGCTGGTGAAATTTGTGAACAAGAAGCACATCATGCCGATTTCCAATTGTCTTGGGGCAAAGTGAAAGTAATGATTTGGACTCATAAAATTGATGGACTTACAGAATCAGATTTTATTTTAGCTGCTAAAATTGATCAGATTCTAAGGTGAAAAAATGTCAACTTTCCAAGAAATTTTGGCTAATAGGAGAACTGCATATAGATTTGAAAGTAAATCGGTAAGTGATTCAATTTTACAAGAAGCATTGTATGCCGCATCTCAAGCACCTTGTCACAAACATACTCATCCATGGAAATTCTACATCATTGGAAACAAAACTAGAGATAAACTAATTCCAACTATCCAAAGACTAGCAGATTTGAAGTCGGCTAAAATTGGTTCTTCTGAACTTCAAAAAGGCCGCGAAAGAGCAATTAAAAAGATTATTGAGCCACCTATTTTAATCGCAGTAACTTCAAAAACAAATAAATTAGACCGATTTCGTGAGAAGGAAGATTATGCCGCTACTGTCTGCGCATTACATAACTTAGTACTTTCATTATGGGATAATAATGTTGCTTCGCAATGGTCGACTGGTTCGATAACTAGAGATGAAGAAACCTATGANGTTCTTTCTATAGATTCACAGCAGGAAGAAATTATCGGTTTTATCAAAGCNGGTTATGCNTCTTCAATACCAAAAGTTAACAAATTACAGGTTGAAGAAATAACNAATTTCCTTGAATAATCATAACTTGACTGGTCGTGTTGCACCACAAGCTTGACACTTCAATAGTGTAGTCCTGTCTTCTCTGATAAACATAGTATCGGGTGATTTGCATTGTACACACTTAATGTAAGTATTAACATAGTTGGCAATAGTTTTCTTAATTCTTTTAGGAGGTATTCTACCTTTAAACCGCGCCCTAGGCCCATCTCTAGAACCTGATGTACCCAAATCATTCAATATGTACTGATAAACATGATTTTCATCTCTATCCATCATAGATACTACTTCATTAAAATTCCTAAAAATTGTATTTGAACCTTCAATTAGAATTTGTGGCTCAGGCAGTCTCCACCTAGATTTAGAAGATAGATTTTTGGGGATATTCTCTTGAGCACGGTCGAGTAAAGTCTCGTAATCAAAGTCTCCCATGACAGGGGCTTACATCATTCGTTCTTGAAGGCTTTGGGATTAATTATATCAATTTAATATAGAATTNNATGAAAGGTTTGATGTGTTGAAATAATCTCGAAGGTTTTGAGAGACATGGTTGTGAGTATAGAAGAGCTTAGAATTACCGCGGCAAATCTGAGAAAAGATGGCTTGAATAGTCAGCAAATAGCTGATGAACTTTCCCTTTCGCAAGATACTATTTCTTGGTTACTAGCCGGGAATCAATCCGATGATAGACCAACAGATGTCAGGATTGGCTGGAGAACAATAGGAGTGAAACCGAATCGTATAGCTGCAATTGGTACAATAATGGCTGATGTTGCTGATGAAGAATTAGGTTTTGAAAATATTGATACTGCTGTGGGCATCTCAATCAATGGAATCACATTTGCTCATGAAGTTGCTAGAAATTTAGATTGTGAGTTTACTGTCTATCGAACTACTGATGGAGGAGATGGTGCAGGTTCATTATCGAGTAAATATGGTCAAGTTGCAGGTAAGAAAATACTGATAATAGATGATGTATTGTCTACTGGACAAACTATGTCGAAAACAATCAATTCAATTAGAAGTGCTGGTGGTGAAGTTGGTTTGGTAATCGTTTTAGTTAACAAAACTATGAGAAATGAGATCGAAGGCGTACCGCTTAGAGGCGTGATCCGCGCAGTTTCTGTTTGAGGTGGACACATGCATTGGGCAGACGTAACCGCCCAGGCTTTGGCTCACAAAGGCTCTAAGCACATTATTTCAACTGGAATTACTCCTAGTGGTGAATTCCATATTGGCCATCTTAGAGAAATTCTAACTGGCGATATGATTTCTAGGGCAGCCAAATCAGCAGGATTAGATGTCGATTTCATTTTTATTGTTGATGACGCTGATCCATTACGCAAAGTATATCCATTCTTACATGAAGATTATTCTAAGTATATCGGGCATCAAATCGGAAAAATCCCAGCGCCGGATAATGAGGGTAAACCCGATATAGAATCATTTCAAAATGGCGGAATTTGTTATGCTGATTATTTCTTNAATCCATTTTTAGAAGCGTTAGAAAAAATTGGAGTCAAGCCAAGGATAATTAAAAATCTACATTCTTATCAGTCCGGTAAATTTAACGAAGTTTCAAAAATTGCTTGTGATAAAGCTGATGAGATAAGAGAAATTATTGAAAGAGTTTCTGGAAGAGATCTACCAGAGAAATGGTTCCCATGGAGCCCTCTAGACTCCAAAGGTTCGTTAGAAGGAGTAGAAGTTGTCGGATATCAGTATCCTTTGGTTTATTGGAAAGACTCGCATGGAGTAGANGGAGAATCNGATATTACGAAAGGTGAAGGTAAACTTCCTTGGAGAATAGATTGGCCTGCTAAATGGGCATGGATTGGGGTTACCTGTGAGGCATTTGGCAAGGACCATGGTGCTGCAGGTGGTTCTTACTCTACAGGTAGAGAAATTTGTCAATTATTTGGACATCAACCGCCTCAACCCTTGACATATGAATGGATTAGCCTGAAGGGTAAAGGAGCTATGTCTTCTTCTTCTGGAAATACTATTGGCCCTATGGAAGCTCTAGAATTAGTACCGCCGGAGATTTTACGATTATTGATTGCTCAATCCAAACCGAATAAAGCAATAGAATTCGATACCGGGATGAGCCTTGTCAATTTAGCAGATGAATATGAGAGATTAATTTCCAGAGATTTCCAAGAAGAATTATCTGTTGAAGATTTATCAAGACGAAGAAAAGTGCAAATTGAAGATTCAATTGGTGCCTTGAATATGTCTAAGATTAANTTAGAAGATTCCTTTGAAACATCAAATGTCACATTTAGGCACTTGTCACTATTGGCGCAAACAAAAACTTCTGATGAATTAATTTGGAAAAGTTTGGGATATGACGGGAAAAATCAACCTAGTGAATCCCTAATTGACAGGCTTGAAAAAATGAAATTGTGGATAAAATCCAAACATCTTCCTGATGAAATGAGAATTTCGATCATTGATGTTCCAGATCCTGCTACATTTGTTGAATTCTCTAACGAAGAAGTCAAGGTTTTATCTGCAATGAAAAAGGAATTGAGTAGTTGTGAATGGAATGTTGATGACATAGGAAATGCGATTCCTAATTCGGCTAGAACAAATGGTTTATCTCCAAAAATCGCTTACAATGTCGCATATCTGGCTCTCATGGGTAGAGAAAAGGGACCTAGGTTGGCTCCTATTCTAGTTGAAATCGAACAACNTAGAGTTGTAAAAATAATAGAAAATTGCTTATCTGTAATTGATTCATAGTTTCAAAATACAGTTATTTTACGATATATTCCGCACTATTGAAAAGTGAAACGGTCTCATCACTAATCATGGGGGGGGTTTATTGTCCAACTTGCGAAGCGGATGTTGAGCCTGCTGCAAAGTTTTGTTTGTCATGTGGACATGACATGAAAGAGCAAGGACCGATTACCTCAACAGGTCATGATTTGAATCAATTAAGAGATGTTATCAGATTAAGAGATGACCTTTCGATGGCTGAAAAATTTGACATGATTGCAAAAATTGAGGAAGGAGCCAACCCGATTCAACTTGGAATCGCTGCACCTGCCGAAGGCGAGGAATATGATATAGGCGATGCATTCTCAAATACAGAAATAGAGGGATCAGCATCCAAAGTTTACAGTAACAGAGACTGGGGCAATTCACCAGCTGCCAGCGCTGCAGTTCGAGCTGTAGTCAGAGGAACNAATGCTTGGGATTTAATTCAAGATGGTAAATTAAACCTGAATGAAGGACTATTTAGAGAAGCGATGGATACAGGAATGGAAGCATCTACTCACATTCATGATGTTGCTAGTGGTGAACATGAAGGTATTGACCCTGATGCGATGCGTGCAATTCCAGTTTTAAAGCCNCCAAAGAGAAGTTTTTGTCCAAAATGTGGCTCAGATATTCATTCNAATACTATGCTACAATGGCGTAAGTGGCGAGATTCTGCCAGTGAAGTAGTTTCTATGCAACTTGAAGCTTCAATGGAAACAGCATTGATTCAGGTTGCTTCTCATTACATCAATGTAATGCAAGCATTACAAGATGAGAGAGATGATGCTTTTTCAAAATTAGATAAAGTGGATGCTGCAAAATTAGAGAAAAAGATAAAATCTAAACTCGAGAAAAGTATTCGCAAAGAACTTGAAAAGATAATTCGAGAAGAATTACTAGAAGATATCGAAAATAATACCGTATCTGAAGTTGCTAAGAAGGAAGAAGCACCTAAGANGAATACAAAATCTAAACCTGCGAAGAAGAAAGCTGTTGCAAAAAAGCCAGAAAAGAAAAAGACTGGTGGGTCAATGTTTGGAGGTGCAAAGAAAGTTTCCAAAAAATACGAGGGCAAAAAAGGTGGCAAAGTCGATTGGTTCCTAAAAGATGCACTAGATACTGTTTATGACCCTCATGGGACTGGTAAATCAATAAAGCCAGCAACTATTCTTGCTAGATCATCTGAAGGTAATGTCAGAGTTAGAGATGTTGTTAGGATTTATTCAGCAGATGGTGAAGAAGGAATTAGTGAATTAGCTTGGACAAGTCCTCTTACCAAGTACATAATAGAAGCATTCGATGCTTGCTGATTAATAGTTCACCTTAAGTCTTCTAGGCTCTAATTTTCCTTTTTGTTGTGCAGCAATTGCTGCAACTTCCATATTCGCACCTCTGATAGTGGTTACAAAAGGAATGTTAAGTTCTACTGCTAATCTTCTCATCATATTTCCATCCCTAACTGCGCCACCAGATATTGTTGGTACATTGACAATAAATGAAATCTTACCTTGCCTCATCAAATCTAAAGCATCNGGATGCTTTGACTCTCTTATTCTATAGACTACATCTACAGGTATTTGGTTTTCTCTAAGATAGTCTGCTGTACCCGATGTTGCATAAAGAGTAAAGCCCAATTCTGTTAGTTTCTTAGCCGATTCTAATAGATTCTTCTTATCTTGATCTCTAACTGTCAAGTATGCACCGCCGCTACTTGCAACTGGTACTTCAGTAGCAAGTCTAGCTTTAAGATATGCAAGGTCAGCAGAATCGTCTGAACCAAAAACTTCTCCGGTTGACTTCATCTCAGGCCCNGGAGCAGGATCTAAACCTCTTAGTTTAATGAAAGGAAACACAGGTGCCTTGACACAAATCTGCCCCGAGGTTCTTATTGGTATTTCTTGCTTAGACAATGGAATCCCAATAGTAATATTTGCAGCAATTCTTGCTAATGGAAGACCCGATGATTTTGCTACAAATGGNACAGTTCGGGATGAACGTGGATTAACCTCTAAAACAAATAAATCATTTCCTTGAATAGCAAATTGAATATTATAACATCCCTTTATCTTCAATCCTAGACCGATNATTTTTGTTTGTTCTCTCACTTTTTCAAGAATTTCTTCAGAAACATTTTGTGTTGGAATAAAACAAGTTGAATCTCCAGAATGAATCCCTGCCTCTTCTAGATGCTCCATTATTGCGCCAATAAGAACTTCTTTTCCATCGCATGCAGCATCGACATCTAATTCGGTAGCATGACCTAGATATTCATCTACAAGCAATGGTTTATCAGGTGCCAAATATGCTTCTTTCAGATAGGCTTCTAACTGTTCTTGATTTGACAATATTTCCATCCCCCTTCCTCCTANAACATATGATGGGCGGATTAGAACTGGGAATCCNATTTCTTCAACAGCTCTTCTAACATCATCTGAACTAGTTCCTGTTGTACCTCTAGGCATTCTTANACCTGCATCTTTAGCAAACTTCTCAAATCGCTCTCTATCGCTGGCTTCATCAATTGCGTCACAAGAAGTTCCCGCAATCTCTAATTCTAATCCTAATTCCTTCAAATCAGGTAATCTTTGTTCTAATGGTTGTGAAAGATTAATTGCTGTTTGACCACCAAATTGCAATAAAATCGAATGTGCATTTTCTCTGAGTAAAACTTCTGTAACATATTCTAGCGTCAATGGTTCAAAATAAAGTCTATCTGAAGTATCAAAATCTGTAGATACTGTTTCTGGATTATTATTGATCAGTATAGCATCTTTACCTGCTTCCCTAATCGCCTTTACAGCATGTACACATCCATAATCGAACTCGATTCCTTGTCCTATTCTAATTGGCCCACTTCCAATTGCGACAAATCTTTTCTTGACACGGTTTTNCAAATCAGGAATAAAGTCGATTTCAGTAGAACCATTTGGCTCATATGTTGAATAATAATATGGAGTCTTTGCTGCAAACTCTGCTGCACAAGANTCAACCATTCTAAATCTTGGATGTAGATTCAATGAATGTCTTCTCTTCATNACTGTTGATTCATTTCTACCTCTAGGCAGTGATTTATACCCTGTTGCAGGGAATCCATTTAGAGCATCAGCAATGTGAGAATCACTAAATCCAAAAGATTTCCACTTCCTNAGAGTTTCAAAATCAACATCTGAGGGATTGCACGCTTTCTGAACAATCTCATTTTCCATTTTTGCAATATTTTCAAATCTATAAAGAAACCATCTTGTAATTCTTGTAATTTCATGTACTCTTTCAACACTCCAACCACGTCTAAAGGCTTCAATNAATGCACCCATTCGTCTATCAGTGGCTATTTTACACCAATCTACTAACACTGAATCTGGCAACTTTTCATATGCCCTTTCCGACATTCCCTCTCCTTCTGATTCATCAGCCCTAGTCAAAGGCCTAGGATGTGGGCAACCTTGTTCCAAAGATGCCCATGCTTTCAGGAAAGCTTCTTCAAAATTTCTTCCAATTGCCATAACTTCTCCAGTTGATTTCATTGATGTTCCAAGAGTTCTATCTGCGGTTCTAAATTTATCAAAAGGCCACCTAGGTATTTTCACCACACAGTAATCTAATGTTGGTTCAAAAGCAGCAGTAGTTCCTTCTCCAGTAATTGGGTTAGGTAATTCGTCTAAAGTATAACCAACTGCTATCTTTGCAGCCATCCTNGCAATTGGATATCCAGTGGCTTTACTAGCCAAAGCCGAGGAACGAGAAACTCTCGGATTTACTTCAATTACTCTTATCTCTCCAGTTGATTGATTAAATGCAAATTGAACATTACATCCACCTTTGATATTTAGTGCTCTAATTAATTTCAATGCTTGGTCTCGAAGAATTTGATGATCGCTATCAGAGAACGATTGTAATGGAGCAACTACTGTTGATTCGCCTGTGTGAACACCCATCGGATCGATATTCTCCATAGTACAAACAATTGTTGCATTATCCGCTTCATCACGCATCACCTCATACTCTAATTCCTGCCAACCTAAAATTGACTCTTCNATAAGAACTTGATTAATTCGTGAATTCCTTAGTCCTAAAGTGGCGATTTCTACAAGTTCACCTAAATCCCATGCTGTTCCACCACCTAGTCCACCTAAGGTGAATGCAGGTCTGATTAGTAAAGGCCAACTATTGATTGATTCAGCAGCAGATATTACTTCTTCCATCGAGTTACATGCTATGGCTTCAGAAATTGGTAAATTTATTGATTCGCACACTTTATTGAATAAATCTCTATCTTCAGCTTTGTCGATGGCATCTAAATCTGAACCAATTAATTCAACACCCAATTCATCAAGAACGCCTTGATGGGCTAATTCACTAGCGATGTTTAGCGCTGTTTGACCTCCCATTCCAGCCAATAAAGCACATGGTTTTTCGATTTCTAAAATGCGCTTTACCGAAGAAGAAAGAAGTGGTTCAATGTATACCTTATCTGCCATTTCTGGATCATTTTGAATTGTCGCTGGGTTAGAATTTACTAAAATTACCTCGTATCCATCTTCCCTCAAAGCACGAACAGCCTGGCTCCCGGAAAAGTCAAATTCAGCGGCTTGGCCGATTTTTATCGGTCCACTTCCAAGAACAAGAATTGTCTTCAAATCATCTCTACGCGGCAAAATTAAGCCCTCCCTAGATATTCGTCAACAATTTGTCTAAATCTTAAAAATAGATTTTCAGCATCATGTGGTCCTGGACATGCCTCAGGGTGAAACTGAACTGTGAAGGATGGATGGCCTATCACATCTAGACCTTCTACTGTCCTATCATTCGCATTTACATATCTAACTTTTACTTCAGCCCCATGTAAGTTTTCTTGTTGTTCTGATTTTGCTCCTGAAGGGTGAGCTGCAAGCATTCCTGCGTCTGGATCCGCAACTGCAAAACCATGATTCTGACTGGTAATAAGCACTTTTCCAGATATCAAATCAACTACAGGTTGATTTGCTCCTCTATGGCCATAACGCATTTTATAGGTACTTAATCCAGATGCAAGACCCATTAATTGGTGACCCAGGCAAATTCCCATTACCGGAATTTTTGCTTTCACTGCCGACGCGAGAATTTTTCTCGCCATTGTTGCTTTACCTGGATGAGCAGGATCACCNGGNCCATTAGAACAGAACAATGCATCGATTTGATAGGACTCCATTAAAAGATTAAAATCGATATTAGGAGGGCACCAAATTACTTCGAATGACTTACACAAGCTTCGTAAAATATTATACTTTATTCCACAGTCAATGGCAGCAAGTCTAGGCTTTTTAGTTCCAAATTCATCCAATGAACCTTCGTTCAATAATACTGGTTCTTCTATGGAGACTAAATCAACTAGATCTTCTAACTCAGGCGATGTTAGCTTTTTCAATCTCTCAATNAATATAGATTCATCCGATAATTGTCCAAATACACATAGAACTGTCCCCAACTCTCTAACTCTTCTAGTAATTGCTCTAGTATCAATTCCTTGAATCCCTGGAATCCCGTGTAATCTTAGTAAATCATTTACTGTACCAATAGAATTACGATGATCCGGTTGCTCCATAGCATGCCTTACAACAACTCCACGGGGCCACACCGAGGCTGATTCTGAGCATGAATGATGAATACCATAGTTGCCAATTAAGGGATATGTAAAAGTTAAAACTTGACCGGCAAAAGAAGGGTCTGTTAGAGATTCTTGATAACCCATCATTCCAGTGGTGAAAACTAACTCACCTTCACCTATACCTTTTGCACCAAAAAGTTCACCCTCATATCTGCCACCATCTGCAGTCAATAATAGTCCAAAACCACTCGCTTGAGGCGATAATTCATCTCCTCTAAACAAGCCATCAGCAGCATCAGGGAAACTAGGGAAACGTTCAGATAATCGATTTTCAGACCCTGGGGAGAAACTTCCGTCTCGTACCTCGGACCTCGACATCAAAGATGGTCAAAAACGGCCCCCCATAATGATTGGGTTTGAAAGATACAANAAGNANTCTTTTNGTAAGTAAATTAAAATTAAATAATTTAAGCATNGTNTGNNNAGTAAGTTATTAGTTACTAAAATTACTTATCTAAATCTAATACTTTCTTACCACTTGCCGAAGGTTCGATAATTAATCTAGCATTTTCAAATNCTCTATTAAGCGATTCACCAGAATACCATGAATCCAAAAAAAGNCCTAATGCAGCAACCTCTGAGTGCGGCTGATTACCTACTGAAACGTTGTATTGACACAATTTGAACACGTCACNAGGNACTTTTGCACCTCCTACTACAACAACNATTGGTCTATCTTTTGGAATCTTTGGGATTGCTTCTCTAAATGATTCACCNTACATGGTTAGGTGTATTGCAATCCCAGGTTTTCCATCNCCTGCATCTTGTTCTACGAATTTTCTAAGCCAGCCCATAGGACTCTTGACATATTGACATTCAAGACCTTTTCCAAATCTTTCGTCTACTGACGCCAAATTATCAAACATTTCTTGATCTTGGTCCCCAGAAAGTAAAAACCGATGAGCTCCAAATGCTCTACCAACAAGGGCTAAGTGGGTTGTTATTCTTGGATCTCGACCTTTGCGATGACCCAAACGTAAAATATCAACTCTNTGTTCAGGCATAACCTTGCCAAGAATCAATCATTGATGAATGATTTTGTTATTTCAGACTTCAGATTGCCTAGAACTATTTTCTGATTCATTAGGAGGTGTAATTTCAATACCATTAGAGTCACAAAATCTTTTCAACCAAACTAATAAAGATGCATCTACAAGCAAATGAGCACAAAAAGTAACACCAATCCAAAGGATTCCAAGCCTAAGACAACGCCAAAAACCTTCNACTAAGTCATATTGTTCGGTAAACATNCCAATCGCTAATGGTTCCAAAACATACAATCCACACATTATCAGCATTGCACCAGATATCAAAGAAGGTAACAACTTACCTAACTCTCTACTAAAATCACTCAATAAAGATGAAAGTAATCCCAATGTGATTACTGCTAATGCAACTTGAGAGAAATCAAGATTAAAGAAAGTAGACGATCCTAATTTCAAATCATCGCTTGCAGAGTCTACAAATAGCCACCAGAAGACCAAAATTATGGTAATTAACCCTCCACTATAGTAGGACTTATTAGCAATCATTCCGAAGATTGACGAATTATCTTCTGGTTTAAGCCTACCAATCAACCTATTGGCTAGTTCTAAACTGGATTCTGATACTGAATCGTTGGAACCAAAATCACCCGATTCGGGAACCATTGATTGCTGAATTTCCTCCGGCATAACGGCACCTTTACAGTCACAACTTATCAAATCTCTCGCATTAGCATGGTTAATGAGCGAGAACTTTGGACCTGATGAAAAAAGCCGTGAATATATTTTCAATAGAATTCATCGTCAAGAATTATCATCATGTATAGTAATGGGAATTCTAAATGTCACTCCAGATTCTTTCTATGATGGAAGTAGAAGATTCAATATTGATGATGCAGTGGAAAAGGGGCTAGAAATTTGGGATTCAGGAGCTTTATGGCTAGATATTGGAGGTGAATCGACAAGACCAGGAGCAGAACCTGTGGATGTTGAAGAAGAATTAAGAAGAGTAATTCCGGTAATCAAAGAACTGAAAAAAGTAAGACCGAATGGATTAATTTCTATCGACACAAGAAGATCTAGAGTTGCATTGGAAGCGATTAATTCTGGAGCAGAAATGGTAAATGATGTTTCTGGATTAAGCGATCCAAAGATGATTGATGTCATCTTAGATACAGGCTGTTCAGTNTGTATAATGCANATGCAAGGGTTACCTGAAAATATGCAAGAAAATCCGAAATATGGNGATTGTATAGGTGAAGTNAGTCAATTTTTATTCAAACAAGCAGAAACGCTTGTTGCAAAAGGACATCCNAAAGAATTGATAATATTAGACCCAGGNATTGGATTTGGTAAAAAATTACATCATAATTTAGATTTACTAAAAGAGATAGAAACATTAACTAAATCCAATTATTCTGTAATGCTTGGAATATCTCGAAAAAGTATGATTGGACAGATTANCGGAAAAAATGATCCAAAAGATCGATTGGCAGGAACATTGGCGACCTCAGCATTTGCATTTTACAATAAAATAGATATTATTCGAGTACATGATGTTGATCAAAATGTAGACCTTNTAAAGGTACTGAANAAATTGGAGANTTAAANCCCGCCTATCAAACCTGCAGCCGCAACCCATGCTCCGGCCATACTTCCCAAATTTGTCAATGCTGTTACAAGTAATACTTTACCAGCTCTATTTGACCAAAATAGACCAAATCGGTCCAANTTCAAAAAGTTTTGAAGATCTTCTGTTGTAGGTTCAGCAACTTTTAGTTGGACATAACCCGCAAACCAACCTGCTGCCAAAGTAGGATTAAGGGAGGTTATTGGNGATGCTAAAGCTGCGGTNAGTATTGCCAAGATATGTCCTCTTGCCAATATACAACCTATAGCAGCAAAAACTGCATTAGCCAAAGTCCAAACTGTAAATAATTCAACAAGATCAACTCCGTCACCTGTCGTTAAGAAATAAGCCATTAATCCCATTACAAGCGCTGGAATTAACCANGGAATAATTTTTGAAATNTTTCCTCTATCCGGGACCTCTTCTAAAATTTCAATATTTTTTTCATTGAAACTATTTTTCTTTAATAAGTTGGTTTCCAATCCTTGAAGATGTCCGGCACCAACAACTGCTAGAACTTTTTTANTTGGGTCTATTGAAAGAATTTTTTCTGCTAAATAAGAATCTCTTTCGTCAATCAGTACTACTCCGGCACCGGGTGAGAATTCCCTTAATTCTTCCATCATTGAGGAAAGTAAATCCTGATTAGATAGTAACTCTTCAAGTTCAGGATTATCTTCTTCTTCGTCCCCGAGTAGTGAATATAAAATTCTAAATTTTTCTCTCAGTTTCATTTTCTTCCATGCTCTTCTAAGAGTTATCTGAATATCTCTATCAATAAGTTCTACATCCAATTTCTTTTCATTAGCAACTTCAACTGCTGCTAGTAATTCTGCCCCAGGTTGCTCGCCTTCATCAAGCCCCAATTTACGCTGTTCAGTTGCTAACATTGACTGAATAAGAACTAGCGGTGCTTTACCCTCTTTGATAACTTTCAGCAATCCTTCTTTATCCAATCGACGATCACTAACTAGTGAATCGAATCTCGATTGACATAATTCTACAGCAACTACATCAGGATTAAATTCTTCAATATGAAATTTAACTGCTTCAACGCTGGCTTTGGCCACATGAGCAGTCCCCAATAGTCTCAAATTAGGAGAGATATCTATAACTGGAGAAGATGACATAATTATTCCTCATCAGGTGATGGTAATATTTGTTTTAATTGTATGATAGTCTCTTCAAGGGATTCTTCAATCGCTTGATCTAAATCATTNGGCACCTCNGAAAGTATTGATTCAAAGGGAATCTGCCCACCAGCCAACTCTCTATGCCCTCCTGCCAATCCATCCCTCCAATGATTAGATAGAATCTTACCAATATGTAATCCATGCCTTTTTGTTCTTGCAGAAATTATTACTTTGCCTCTTCTTACTCCAAAAACAACTACTGTATCAATTCCTTCTGTAGGTAGAAGAAAGTCTGCAATTTGGGCTAGAGAATCGCGGTTAGGCATTTCTCTAAGAGGAGCAATTAGGTTTTTTCCANATTTTATTCTATTATTCAAAGCATAAGAAAATGATTCTAATGTTTCTTGTGAACGAGGAGGCATTTCTATAGAACGCATTATTTCACGGTCAACAAATGCATTTAGCCAAGAAAGAGCTCGTAAATCAACCGCATTGAAATCCCTTGTAAAGCCCAAAGTGTCTGTCTTTATCCCAAATGCCAGAGCAGTTGCAGTTTTAGTCTCAATAGGATGATTTAGACTCATTAGTAAGCTAGTAACCAGTGAGGATGTTGAAGAAAATTCTGATCTAACTAATACTACGTCTGCTGCAATCGTATCTTCTACTGTATGATGATCTATGATAATATTAGGGATACAATCTTCAGGAAGAATATTATTAGCACCAGGCTTATGAAAATCTACCGCTATAACAACTTGAGATTCTTTGATAATATCTGAAACCTCCCAATCGAGAATTAATCTTCTAGTAGGGATATCTAGTAATTGTACCATAGCTCTATTTTGCTGGTGTTCGATTAACCCGCCATGAAGGATAGTTCCTTCAAGGCCCATCTTCTCAACCATNTCGAGCATTGCTAAACCNGCTGCAAGAGCATCTGGGTCTGGATTATCATGGCAAAAAATCGAAACTTTACCTCCCTTAGAAATTGAATTTAGATAATTCACAACTACTGAGGCACTCGCTCTACGCTCCCATGATCGAATTCTATCCTGCATTGCTGCNAATGATATATCATCGATACTTACTAAATCAATTCCATCTCCTTCGAGAGGAATTGTTGTCAAAATGGGAACATTTGGCCATCTCATCTTAATTTCATCGAGAGGATTATCATCGCTTAATGCATTACTATCCAAATATAATATNGCCGTTGGAAAATGATTAATCTGTGGAATTGATGTTAGATTTAAAGCTGAAGGAAGGGCTATTATTTCACAACCCTCTAACTCCTCACCAATAGGTAATGATTCTGCTAAGCCAATAAGTGTGCACCTATGTCTCTTAGAACACCATTTAGCTAGTCTAAGACCGAGCCCACTCGAGCCGAAAATCAAGAACATATCGAACACTTGGTAGATAGTTTACAATTAAGCAAACAGAACCGGTGCCTCTCTTGCAACACCTTGGACCTCAAAGAGATCTCTTCTTTGACAACCCTTGATTGAAGCAACAAATGTAGTTGGAATCATTTGGATTGCTTTGTTGAANATGGTNGANGAGGAGTTATACAATTCTCTTCTATCAGCAACTTGNTTTTCAATTGAAACCAATTCATTTTGAATATTCAAGAAACTAGAATCGGCCTTCAATTCNGGATAGGCTTCNGCAACAGCAGTAATTCTTGGCATCATNCCTGCCATCATCGATTCAGCAGCAGAAACGCCCTTTACATCTTTATTCTGCAAGGCTCCAGCGGCCATTTGGCGTGCTTTGGCAAATTCTAGGAACAAGTCTTTTTCATGTGACGCATACTTTCCAACTGCTCTTTCCAAGTTAGGCAACATATCATATCTCTGTTTTAACAATACATCGATATTAGACCATGCTTGAATTGCATTTTCTTCTAATGCAACTAAACGATTCCATGTCGAAAAAAACCAGAAAATAAAGAATAAAAATATCACACCTACAATCAAACCGACAATTAATAGTACTTCCATGAGTCATTCCAAGTAATTATTCCTTATATAGTTGCCAATAGATAAAAACAAATGCTCNATTGTCCTACACTAAATTACCTAAGGACTCTTTTGTGCTTATCNAGGGTGTATTTTGATGATCGAGCAAATCTTAGTTCTTTTAGGAGTTGCAATAATAGGATTCGTTTTTGCTCCTTTAGGACTTGGAGGTGGAATGTTATTTGTCCCACTAATCCACTATGTTGCTGACTGGCCAATTGATGGTAAGCTGATTGCTGTATCTTTAGTTCTAACTGGTGTTGTAAGTTGGGGAAGTGGACTAACTCATAGGAAAAAGAATTTGGTAGATGATGAGGTCATTAGAAGTGCTTTATGGGGTGCTATTCCTGGTGCTATTTTAGGAGTTATAATAATTCAATTATTAAGTAGTGAACTAGATTTTATTTTCAAATCGTTAAGTTTGGTTTTGATAAGTTTTGCATTATCTAAGTACTTATTTACTAGTGATAAACTNNAACAAACAGAAATTTCAGAACAAAATATTACTGGAATAACTATTGGTTCTGGGATTGGTGGAATGCTTTCTAGCATATTAGCCATAGGTGCAGGGGCAATATATGTGCCCTGCTTACAGGTTTTTGGAAAACTAAAAACTAGAATTGCCATCGGTTCTAGTCTAAATATAATGATGATTGTAGTTCCTGTTTCAGTATTTTTTCATATAATGATTCTATCAAATAATCAATTAGAACTTCTTTCAGAGCAATTGATTTTCATTCTATTTTTAATAATTTTAACATTTTCAGGAGCAAAACTTGGTGCATCATATGGAATAAAAAATATTCCAGAAAATAGAATTAGACAGGTATTCATAACAATTCTTGTCATCATTTGGTTTAGATATCTGTTTGATATAATTATTTAATTTGCATCATATGGTAAAATACCATGATATATATATCAAGAATAAAAGTAAGTTATGAGAGTTATGAATCTAGGTATGAATGATAGAGCCATTAGGTTGATATCTGGCCTAGGAATTGTAACATTTGATTACCTTGCTAGTTCAAGTTGGGAAGTTATCTTCCTTTTCTTTGGAGCATGGGGTGTTCTAACCTCAGCATTTGGATATTGCCCATTCTATAGAATAATTGGATACAATTCCTGTCCAACAAATTTACCTAGCCCATCCAACGGTTAGATTGATTCAATAACCATTGCAATTCCTTGACCGCCGCCAATACAAGCAGTAGCAACTCCGTACTTACTGCCCGAACGTTTCAATTCATGTGCCAAAGTCAAGACTAAACGGGTACCTGTTGCTGCAAGGGGGTGACCAAGTCCAACGGCACCACCATTAACATTCACTTTTTCTACATCTAAACCAAGATCTTTGATACAAGCAACAGCCTGACCTGCAAATGCTTCATTAATCTCCCATCGGTCTATATCTTCAATACTCAAACCGGCTTTTTGTAATGCTAATTTAGAGGAAGGTACAGGTCCATAAGCCATTATTGCAGGTTCTAGTCCTACAATTCCCCAAGAGATTATCTTAGCTAGTGGTTTATCTCCATCTTTATGCGCTCTGGAAGCAGACTTGACCACTACTGCTGCTGCACCGTCTACGACTCCTGATGCATTACCGGCAGTAACAAGACTGTCAGGTCCAAAGGCAGTTCTTAATTCTGATAGCGACTCTTTGGTACAACCAGGAACAACATGGTCTTCATCTTCAAAGCCGATGCCATTTACTTCTACTATTTCCGATTGCCAAATTCCATTTTTGACAGACTTACTAGTTCTGTTATGAGAAAGTGCTGCAAATTCATCGGTTTCCTCTCTAGTAACTCCTTTTCTCTTACATATTTCATCAGAAGTTTGTGCCATAAATGAACCACAAAAGCCATCTAAAAGATTAGTAAAGAGGTAATCTTCCATATCTTTCTCAAGAACAGTTCCTTCTTTAGGAGGTCTTGCTAACTTGTATGTATCTCGCATCCCTCTTAACACGTGAGGTGCTTGGGAAAGATTCTCCATTCCACCAGCAACTACTACTTGTGCTTCTTCAAGCATAATCATTTGCGCTGCAGTAACTATTGATTGTACACCACTTCCACATATCCTTGATAATGTAAGCATAGGTACTTCTTGAGGAATACCTGCCCCTAAACCAGCATGTCTAGCTCCAAAAATTGCTTGGTCACAGGTCTGAAGTGCATATCCCATAACAACATGGTCTACTGTTTCNGGTTNGGTGTTAGATTTATCCAAAGCACCTTTTATTGCGATTTCNCCTAATTTCAAGGCACTGACCTCTTTTAACAAGCCTCCGGGCTTACCATCTCCTCNTTTCCCACCTTGCCATTCACAAAAAGGAGTTCGAGCACCTGCAACAATTACAACATCTTCCATGATTGGCCCAATATAAACAGGGTATTGAACTTCATGCAAAACCGAGCATCGAGATTCCACCAATAATCAATAATAACGGAATCATAACTAGTTCAAGACTAGACCTAGACTTACCTANGTTAGATAATTCAGTACCTCTTTGAATAGTNACTTTANTNCCCGGTGAATCTTCATCACCGAANACTTCCACTATGCTATTTTGTAATGTCCCGTCTAGACCTTCACTCTTTAGATCATCTCGATTTCTTGGTTTTACATTTCCAACAAGATAAACNGGATTACCAAGTTTCAAACCATANAATGTCCATCTGTGTTTCTTTACCCTAGCACCACCGAGTAAACCTGCAACTGCTTGAGACATTATTTGCTTTCCAAGNGTTTGTGCAAAAGCACCATCCCATCGCTTGAGATATTGACCCCAATCATTTCTTTTGAAAGAATTAGGATGTACTTTAATTCCACCTGTGCCATCATGAAGAATGAATGGGCAACCACCAGAATCAGAACGTATGGTAATCCAGTTACAATCCTCTCTNGAAGTGGTATTACCCTGTGAGTCAGTACTTGTGACTGTNCGGCATTGATACTGTTCGTATGTCCAGTAAAANGCAGCCATATTTGACATTACCATATTGGTATTACCGTCGACTACTACATTCAAAACTCCTTCAGGAGATGGCCTTACTTGGCCNACTAATTCATTTACTCCCGCTGAAACTGAACGGACCATTGATGTAGGTGTATCTATCATTTGAGTAATCATCTTTGATTTGAAATACCCAATAATAGCAAGAATGATTCCAACTAAAATAACTCCGGCAACTACGTATGTACCTTCTTTCCCACCCTCATCTTCTATGCTTGAAAGAATCATCCATATTCCTGCGATAGTGAAAATTACTGATATTGAACCAAATACTCCGAATAAACTCAAAGAAGCAGGAACAGGAGTTCCTACTTTCGAAGGATGTTCTGCTAAAGCCGTACCATCTTCATGAGGACCATACCTATCTTGATCATTCCAAGAAGCAGGTCCTGGAGCAGGTAGAATCCAATCATTAGGGTCGTTTGTAGGTACATAAGTTGATTGTTGGAGCCACCAATTATCGATAGATAGTCCGCTTGCTTTGGCTTTGGCCTCTAACTCATCAGGATCAATGGCTTGCCTTCTAACTCTGTGCAAATCACCTTGATGCGAGCCTGGTGTCGAAAGTGCCAAACAAAGAAATCCAACCGCACTCATTAAGATTGCAGGCCTATTTTCTTCGCCACCTGATAAACCAATAACTAGACCAGCAACAGCAATTAGTGCGCTAATAACCCAAGCGAGCCATCCCCAGAAAGTATATGGAAATACAGCTTTAAAACTTCCACCATGCAGATTTAACTCATTAATCATAAATCCCGTAAGTCATAGATTCAATAAAGTTTGGCTTAGAAAACTTTTGAATTATCAAATCCATTATTTGCAATCATAAGAGGGATTGCCACTATTACTCCACAAAGCACATTACACAACGCTTGCACTCCAATGAGAATACCATTGGCTGCATTATCAGACATATCAAATGATTCGCCCCAACCGTCAAAATCACCCATCATTACAGAAATTGTAGAAATTATAAATCCAACAAAAATTCCTCCTATGATAATGAAAATACCTCTTTTTTGGAAATTGACCATCATATAACCCCCTAAACAAAGTGTTACAATACTAATCAATCCAGATAAAATAGAAAGAATAAACGAAGAAGTGGAAACTGAAATTTCTTCATTTGTAATTGGATCTACTTGAGGTAAAAATAAATAAGCAAGTAATGACAAAACATTGAATGCTCCAATTATAATACAACATATACCTATTATTTTAGAAGCACTAGAAGGCGGTTGAAGCATTATTATTTGGCCATCAAATCCTCCCTGNGGAGATGCAACAGTTCCTTCAAGAGATGAGTCTAAAGATTTGTGTTCAGGCTTAATTCCACCCCAAGGGTCTGATTCCATGGTACATGCATCAAGACATAGCACTTCAAGACTCGTATTTTTTGTTTAAATTTAAATGGAGGTTTTCAAGAAGGAAGAGTGCTTGCGTTAAATGAGGCGGCCCTATGACTGACATCTTGGTTGTGTTCAAAAAAAACTTTGAATCGGTTCATGATAAAAGTCTTGAAACTGTAAAACAAGTATTGAACTCTATTCAGAATGAGAAAGAAATTCGAATAGACATAAGGGCTAGAGAACAGGTAAGAAGGGCCGATTTCATTGGCAGAGATTTGGTTATTGTTCTCGGTGGAGATGGAACACTGACCAGTATATCTCACAATATAGATGCAAACACACCTGTGATGGGAGTAAATTCACACCCTAGAGACCAAGACCCTGAAGGAAGTTATGGATTCTATATGGATTGTGACATTGATACATTTGAAACGGATATTCAAGTTGCTCTTAGTGGTAAGGCGATAATAAATGACATACCTCGTCTACAAGCGATAATAGATACAACATCTGGAAATAGATTTACCACAGACCCAGCCATGAACGATTTACTCATTGCAAATACTCACCAATATGCGCCCAGTAAATATCATCTNAGGAGAGGTTCGAATAAATGTAGACAACAAAGTAGTGGATTATTATTCTCTACATGGCTAGGACAAGGTGCGTGGTTAAATCATACAGTTGACTTTGAAACTATTGAAAGATTGAGGAATCGGATTAAGCAAGGCGATTGGAGTGATCATTACTTTTTNGTCGCTAGAGACATTCCTCANAATCAAAGAATAGGAGATCCATGGTCATGGATAGATTGGACCTCAGAATCAACGATTCTCACGTCTGATATGCACAGAGGATATGTTGTACCAGATGGTTGGGATGAAGTTCACTTTAATCGAGGAGCAACAATAACAGTTAACACTGAAGCACCTAGACTTTGTATCTTAACTTTCAGAAAAACACTATCTGAAAAGTTGTTGGATGCTATCAATAGTTGATTTAAATAAATTACTTGATGTAAAAAGTAAACTTCAAGATNAAAAAAAGAGTGGAGACTGGAGCCCAAAAGGACTCCAGCCTCCGGTTTCTTAGGAGGTGATCCATCTGCAGGTTCCCCTACAGATACCTTGTTACGACTTAACCCTCCTTGTCGAAGGCAGGCTCGAATACGCCATAAAGCGCA
>PADF01000020.1 GCA_002702945.1 Methanobacteriota archaeon | reverse complement strand
TGGCAAAAATGTAGCTGCTTACTATTGGTGGGTTTATCCTAATTTAATGTTGAACTTTTACCCTTGGGGTCTTTCAATGAATGTTATTAATCCGATTTCAGAAAGTGAAACAGAAGTTAGATATTATGGATTTGTTAATGATGAAGAATTATTGGGTCAAGGTGCAGGTGCTGATTTAGATAAAGTGGAACTAGAAGATCAGTTCGTGGTTGAATCATGCCAAAAAGGAATGATGTCAAGTAATTATGATCATGGGAGATATTCCCCCACAATGGAGAGAGGTTTGCATCACTTTCACATGATGCTAACTGGTAGGAATTAATCAAAATCCGCCATCAAGTTTCGATGAACCGGTTGTAACATTACCTTGTTGGTCGATAATGATAGGGGTTCCTTCTTCCCAACCAGGGCAGTTGGATGAGACCCACGTGCGTGTTGCCCATTCACATATGTCATATCCTCCAGAAAGAATTCCAGATCTCTTAATGTATCCAACCTTAACAATGTCCTTGTCTTTTGACAGAACATTTCCTAGTTGTTGGCTTGTAGTACCATGTCTCATTGTACTGTTTATATGTTCCAGAATTTCCGCAGTGTTGCGAGGTCTGTCTCCTAAAAATTTCTTTATTTTTTCTCTAATTCTGGTTGTTTTCATATTTTTCATCTCTCTGTCATGCAGCCATTACCTCAAGGATAATTGCCACTATTTGACATGACAGCGGTCGCTGATATAATAGTTCCTCCAACTTCTTCTACTTCGTTACATTTGATAACCAAATTCAGTGTAAAAAATTCACTTATCATGAATGGGTGTAAGTTATTTTTTACTTTTCCAATGGAAATTAGTAACTTCATGTAACTAAGTAACTAATTATTGTGTAACATTTATCTATATGTCGGATTTGGCACTTAACATGGTGACTTCAACATCCGGTAAGAGGATTAGAAGTAGTTATCAAAAAAGGATTTTAGAATGGTTAATCGATTCAGGAGGGTCCGTATCTGATGTAGCGCAAGCCCTTGATTTGAGAGTACCTCACGCATCTCTAGCCTTGAGCCAATTGAGAGAATCGGGCGATGTGATTAGAGATGATGATACTGGAATTAGGGGGGCAATACATCGGATCAGTGAGAAGGGTAGAGCGCGCCTAGAATTAGACGCTGTGGCATGTTTAGAAAAATATGTAAGAGAAATTCCAGAGAATATGGACGCTATAGTATTGGATTCAAATGGGCCAATGTTACTATTAGGTTATGCAAATAAGACACCCCCGTCATTGATTCAGCTACCAATAGATCCTAATGATTTAGATGGAGATGGTAATTTCATCTCCATTGGAAATGCAGGGGTGAGGTGGGCGACAATCAGAAATATTCAACCTAGATGGTATGATCTCAAAACTTTAGAGAAAGTCCCCGTTCAAGATTTACAATCAACTGGGACTTTAGATGATTGGACGGGTAGCAAAAATTATCTAATCTTAGTTAGAGCATATTTATTTGATTTTGATCGACAATGGAATATAGCACCAGGGACATGGTTTTCAAGTCCGAAAACCAATTCTCAATTACCTGCGAAACTTTCAGAAGGAAATCAATTGCTAGGCACTGTGCTAAATTCTGATTATCAAGTTTATCCGAATCAAATGATATTTGCTAACTTAAATTCAGAAATGGATACTTCTCTTTCAATAAACGCACTATCAAAGGATGCGATTGTAATAAGAGATTTTCCAATAAAAGAAAAAAATAGATTCTTACCACTAGACTGTATTGATTTCTGGATAAAGAAACAACATCCAAGGATGAATAAAGATAAGCTAACTGATTTATTAGATTCAGTTAAATCGTTTTTAGTAGGTAATTCAGGCTCAAATATACCAATTTCAACACAAAGGGCAATAATAAGGGATTTTGGTGAGTGTAGATGGATTAATGAAATTCATCCGCGTATAGATGTAAATTATCTTTCTGAGATAGGTGCAATTTCCTTAATTGAGTATTTACTTTTTGTTAAGCAATATGATTTGGTAATAGAATGGTCATGGCCAACAATAAACAATCAAGAAATATTTGAAAGACTAAGAAATTCCAAAATTTGTAGACTATTAATTTCTAGAAGTACTGATGTATCTAATTTTATTAATTCTCAACTCATTTTAAAGTCATTAAGTGAAATAGGACAAGTAGAATTATTTATTTCGCGTGAACAATCTATAAAATTAGAATTGTCAAATTTTCCAGATAACAAAACTTCGATTTACGTCGAGGAAGTAGTTCCTAAAAATGCATCTGAATTAGTTGCAGCTTCTTTATCAGATGATTGGGATTTGAGTCTGATGACANATACTANAGCAGATTACAATACNCGNACTGAAATTTGGAATGCATTGAAATTTTATCCCAAAGGAGATGAAACCTGGGCNAATAAAATCGAAACTGAAAACCCTGTTGCGGCATGGATTGCGAGTCCACCGCAATTTCGGTACTCAAGATGGATTCGTATTGCTAGATTTCTCCCAGAAGGTTGGACTGATTTGTTAGACGTCACTGAACTTTCTACTGAGGATATTCTTTATGCGATTCCTNATGCTGGAATTAATTGGCAAGATGGAGCAATAGTAGAAATAAGAAATAGGTATTTATCTAATAATGAGTTGATATTACAGAATAAGAAATTTTTAACAATTGAAAAAATCAATAGTTGGTTTGCAATTACCGTTTTACTGAGTTCTAACGAACTAGGAAAAGAATTCGATTCGATNATCGAATCCTGTCTAGAAATTTGGTTAGATTCTCCAAGGATGGCAGAGAAAGTTCTTTCNACCTTATTCACTAGAAATTCAATTAACTCTAGAACTGAAGAAAAGATACTCGATTTATGCTTGATTGCATCTAAAGTTCATCCTAAAGATTCTATATTATTTTGTTGGGGTGAATATATTGAATGTATAAAAAACGATACTCCTATCTCTCTTGAACAGTCACGTAAATTTATGTCTGTACTTCCAATGAATTGGTGGTATGACCATGGATATGATTGGCTCAAGTTACAATTGAATTCAACATCTGGAAGAAATTGGTTATCAAATAAATATCTACCTTGGCCTTCCATTCTGTGTAGATCAATTGGTGAGAATTGTGGTCCGCCAGGAAATAAAGAATTATTTTCAAGTAAAAATTTTAGTTCTGATGAATTATTGCATATTATGATATTAGGAGAAGGAATTGGAAAGAAGTCTCTGTTAGATACTTATGATATGATTTTTAGTCATGAACAGAAACAAAAGTTACCCATAGGTAGGATTCATCCNTTGTCTTGTTTACTAATTCGAGATACTAAGGTATGGCCTGTGATAAATCTAGATGTTCTCGAACAAGGGGATTTACATGTCGCTTCGTTGTTATTGATGAGATATTACAGAGAATGTTTAATCGAAAACTGAATCGATTAATTCAAAAGGTATAGCCCCGAGGATTAGATGCCGTACCCGCAACATCTGGCAGAGCTACTGTGAAATTGCAATGAAGTCTGATACCAATGGTACGGTCCGCTATCGAAGACNNAAGNGACCNTTCGNGGAATGACCTTNGGTGCAAAAGCGGTAAACCAACCGGTNGGTTATGGGTCCTTGTGCGACGATAGGATGAACACAAGACAACCACCCTTCCGGACAGCACGCCCTGACACCGAGGGTCAGGCCCTCGAGCATAGCAATGAAATGGGCCGTTAGGTGTCGGGGCACAGTTGCTGAGATTTTACAACCACTCAATAAAACATGATTTCTTGATTGATTATAGCGATGAACTCAAAGAGCAAATGTCTTACACCGCTATTTATGGACACTTCCAAACGGTATAATTGCTGCTTGGTTGGAGGNACTTTTGATAGATTTCATTCGGGGCATAATTTACTTCTAAATGCTGCTTTCCGTGATTCAGCAAGGGTTGAAGTTCATGTCACAGTAGATTCCATAGCATCTGATAAATCATTATTTGTAGAGAGTTATGAGGAACGCGTCGAAAATATATTCAATTGGGCTTCAAAAAATCAACAAAAAAGTATCAAAGTATTTCCATTGAATGATAGTTTTGGACCTGCGCCAGAACATATGACTGCGGATNGTATTGTGGCAACAGAGGAGACTAGAGGTAGTTGCGAACAAATAAATGATATGAGAATGGGGAATGGTCTAGAGCCGTTAGACATAATTATTGTACCCCATATTATTGATTCATATGGAGAGATTTTGAGTTCATCAAGAATAAGGAGCGGATTTGTTGATACTGATGGCAATCCTTGGTTATCTGATTTATTTCGAGGGCGTATAGTAAAAATGGCACCTGTGCTAGATAAGGAACTAAAAACTCCGATGGGCCAAATTTTCCAAGGTCCTGAGGATATGCCAGAAGTAGCAATGTCAAGTGCACTTGAAAGTTTACCAGAACATCGAGCTTGTATTGTAGCAGTTGGAGATGTTACTGTAAAAACACTACTGGACATGGAGATTATTCCAGATATTGGTTTGATTGATGGTATGACAAAAAGAACTAGTTTGGCCAAAGAAGATTTAGTAGACATTTCGCTATTTGATGAAGTTCTACAAGCAGAAAANCCTGCTGGATGTTTAACACCTTCATTGGTGGAATCCTTAGAAAAAGCAATTTTTATGCAAGACGCTGTAATAATAAATGTTGATGGTGAAGAAGATTTAGCCCCATTATACATTCATTGTCTTGCTCCGATTGGAACAGTTGTTCTCTATGGCCAACCTAATCAAGGAGTTGTTTCGCAAATCACAACACTTGCAGTTAAGAAAAGATGTCGTGAACTACTAAGTATGTTTGAGGTGATTTAATGGAGCAAGTAAATCCATTAATCTCAATCACTGTATGTGTTAGAGATGGAATTCAATGGATAGATGGTTGTTTAGAATCTCTGAAAAGCCAAACTTATAGGCCATTAGAAATCATTGCAGTAGATGATGGTTCGACCGATGGCTCCACAAAGTGCTTAGAAAAATGGCATGATGAAAACTCAGAAGTCCCAATTCATGTTTTGGTTCAAGGACCTAAAGGTCTNTCATCTGCTAGACAATTGGCACTCGAACATTCCAAAGGAGAATGGGTTGCTATTACTGATATTGATGTTAGGCCAGGACAGAATTGGGTAAGTAATTTATTTGCAGAATCTAAACCTATATCTTCTAAAGAAAATGTTGTTGCAGTTACAGGAAGAACTATTTTTGAGAGAGCAGATGATTTGATTAGTAAGGTTCGTTCGGTAGAAATCGCGTCAAAATATCGTTCAAGACCTAGGAGTACTAGTTTAGCAAATGGACCATGCTCAATGTTTCACCGAAAATCATTAATTGAGATTGGGGGATTTAATCCCGAATGGTATCATGCCGAGGATATGGAGGTTAGTTTACGATTAATAGAAGAAGGAGGGACAATTGTTTACGCGCCAGATGCAGTTGTTATCCACGTGCCCGAATCCGGGAAAAAGAGATTTTTAGCCAAGAGAACTAGAGATGCTAGGGCTCACGTAAGAATAATTAGAAATTATCCAAGAAGGAAAAGAAAAGGTCCAGATTTAGATTTTATTGGTAGTTCAACTATAGTTTTAATGGTTGCACCTTTGTGGATAAGTGCATTAATTTCGGGACTACCATTCATTTATTCACTCTTGAACTCTAATGAGTTAGATTTAGATCTTATTAAGCAATGGTGGCAGACAAAAATGCTATTTGTTACATTTATTCTATTAACTATTCATCAATTTATTTTGCTACGCGGNCCATTAGGGGTGGTAATTAGAGGTTCAATTAAAGAGACNAATCGTTTCTCTATTTTTGTCCTATTTTCGCTTAGAGCTCTAACTTTCAGATGGAGCCTTGCTCTATGGAAGGGTCTGATTTTAGGAATCTATGATTCAATAACCGGTAAAAATGGTCATAATGGNATCTTCAAAAGATAATCAATCAAGATTCTCTTCACCCTCTGGTGCAAATGAAAGATTATTTAATGCAAATCCGAAAGCAAGAAGTCCAATTGTTAGAGAGTAAACACCAGGGTCGATCCAACCTGTAGAATTTAATCCAAAGTAAAGATAGTTCACTACTCCAAGTAGTAAACACCATGCCCCAAACAACCTAGACCATCCACCGACTGATGGGTCTGCTAATGCAGGCCATGTTTCGTTGACAAATATTGACTTAAACCAACTGGCCAATCCACCTTCTTGCTGATTGATTGTCTTTACACCAAGGAATACTAATCCAGCACATAGCGCAATGAAAATAGCATCGGAAGCAACAAAAGCCGGAGCATCATCTAAAGTTCCAAATGCCTTGTTAGTCATTTCAAGAGTGAAAACTCCACCCCATGAAACTCTGAATTTAGGATGAATACATCCAACAATATTTAAAATCGCTAAAAACAAACCTAGGAATCCAATTGCAACAAACCAATTTGCAAGAGATTTACTAGGGTTCAAGATCATGTTTAGAACACTCGAAGTCTCATCGTTTTGTTCACTCATAAATTCGGCCACCTGCATTAAAGATATAAGAACACCGAAAAAATAGTTTAATCAAAATAAATACCTATAGTCTACTTTGGTGTTTATAATTACTAGCAAAAACATCCTCGATTTGAGCCTCGGATTGTGTCATAATAATTACTGGGTCAATATTTTGAGGAATACATGAATTGATTTCTTTAGTTCTGCCATATCGTCCACGNCTAATTGTTCTAGCAGTTATCAATCCAAGCATGTCCAAACTTGAAATTAGACCAGAAACCCTTCTTTGAGTTAGTGCATTTTGTCCAATATATCGGCAGGCTTGAGTATATATTGCATAAACTTCGCCAGTTTGAATATTTCTCAATCCGTTATTTTCATTAATCAAAATCGAAGACAAAACTAATTTCTGTTGGCTTGGTAGTTTAGAAATAATTGGAGTCATTTGATCAGATTCAATTTGGTGTTGGGCGGATCTAACATGATGTTGTTCAACAACTTGCGAACCACTCTGCTCAGCTTTCTCAGCAGAGACTCTAAGTAAATCAAGAGCACATCTAGCATCACCATGTTCTTGAGCAGCTAAAGCGGCACATAATGCGATAACTCCATCTCCAAGGACATCATCATTTAGAGAAAGACTAGATCTTTGGCGAAGAATATCTTGTAACTGCTCAGCATCATATGGGTTGAATATTACATCTAACTGTCCCAGTCTCGAGCGAACACGTGGGTCGAGGAAATCTGTGAACTTGAGGTCATTTGAAATGCCAATCACACAAGCTCTAGCAACATTTAGAGAGGCGTTTAGACTTGTTAGATTATACAATAGGTCATCTCCTGCTTTNCGTACTAAATGATCAATTTCATCTAAAACGATTACAAATACGCCTTTTCTAGAATCCATTCTCTTAATCAATTCACCAAATACTCTATCTGTTGGCCATCCAGTAAATGGTATTTCATCAATTTCATGGCTTTCAAGAAGAGAATTTCCAATGTGACTCAATACTCTGTATTGAGTATCTATTTGTCGACAGTTTACCATTATAGTTTGAACAGGTCGGTTCAATTCTTTTCCTTTGGATTCAAGTTCTTCACAAACAAATGAGGTCACAGCAGTTTTTCCGGCTCCTGTAACTCCATACAGTGTCATGTTAGAAGGAATATGCCCCTTTAATGCTTCAACAAGATTAAATGATAAGGTTTCAATNTCAGATTTTCTATGAGGAAGATTCTGGGGTTGGTAGTCATGACGAAGGATTTCTTTATTCTTGAACAAGGTTTTTCGAGTGAGGAATCCATCGAAAATGTTGTCCGTCATACCCTCGCCTCATCATGTTGTCGAAACATCACCCTCTCAGACAATGCGCGACGATTTGGGGGAGTCCGAGTCCCCCTCATAAGCATGTCCACTGAAATTAAAATCAAATTATAGTTTCTAGTGGTTTTGAAATTGATTATTATTTCATTTTTATAGACACAAAAAGACAAAAAATAACATTATTCGACTCTTTTCCAATGGCCGTTATTCCANATAAATGTNTCTCCATCAGATGCATGATGAACNTTACTTGGATGAGAGGGGAATTTAGATTCAGTTATTGTTGGGAATTTTGAATTTCGATCATCGATATATGTNTGAGTAATTATCATTTTGGTTTTAGGGTATAATTCAGCAAGAGATTGGATGTCTGAAGGTTTGTGATGATGATCACTTTCTACCCATTCGGGTAAACCCATTTCAACAACAGCTAAATCCGATTTGGAAATGGANTTATACAGTGTTTCACATGGACCTGAGTCTCCACTATGTGTCAAACTTACTCCGTCTTTCGATACAAATCTGTAGCCAAAAGGGTCAACTGAATCATCATGATTAACTCTAAATCGCTCCCAATTCCATCCATCCTCAGTTGTTCCTGTTTCATCTTCACACCAGATAATTTTTGGCCAAAAGCGTTGCAGGGTTCCCGGATAAGCAAGATTACAGATTTCTAAAATAACTTCCTTGGCCCCAGGTGCTGCAACAATTGTTAGAGGAACTTTTCCTTCTCGATCTGAGATATACATTCTTTCTAGGAATAGAAATGGCAACCCAAAGACATGGTCTCCATGAAGATGAGTAATGAAAATTGTCTCAATTGAATCTACGGTAATTCCATTTTGTCTCAGAGCAATTAAAGCAGTAGGTGGCGCATCAACAAGATGCTTTTGGTCGATTAAAACCAAGGAATGCAATCTCCCGTTGGGCAAAAATGCGTTTCCAGTACCCAGCATCTTCACACTGTGCGCCATGGCTGGCCTATGATGAGTTAGGTATAGTTCTAATTGGTTCTGCTATAAGTTGAATGTCATAGATTACAAATGATGATAAACAATCCCATTTTGGGATAATCATAGCGCTAAGCTATCGGTGGTTGAATGTCTAATTGGTCTGCAAAAAACCCGTATATGACAAATATTACGGAGAATTATGTTCTCAATGGAGAGGGCTCTAGAAAAGAAACAAGACATATCGTCTTTGAATTAGGTGATTCCGGTTTGGAATATAAAGTAGGAGATGCTCTTGGNGTTCTTTCTGAAAATCCATCTCATGTNGTCGAAGATATNATNCAACTTCAAGGATGGGACCCTGAACAAATAGTCACAACCCACAATGGTGAAAAGACTCTTTATGATGCGTTAAAGAAAGATTTCGAAGTTCATATGGCTGGCAAGAAATTCGTTCAATCTCTATCTGAAAAAGTAGTTTCATCAGGTATGAAAATTTCAGTTAAGATAGTTTCGAGAATTCGAGGTCAAAATAATTGGAATTTATCTTCTGATCAACAAATGCCTCCAGGGCTTGCTCAAAATGTTCCTTCAGATGATCCGACAGAAAAAGTTTCAGCAATATTGGGCGATGAAAAAGCAATTGAAGATTATCTCTGGACTAGAGATTATGTTGATATCATGCGCGAGTTCAATGTCAAATATTCTCCAGAAGAGTTCTTTGAACTTATTTCTAGACTCAAGCCTAGACTTTACTCAATCGCATCTTCTCATGATGCACACCCTGGTTTTGTCGAGTTGACAGTAGGTATTGTTAGATTTAGTTATCACGGAAGGAATAGAGGTGGGTTATGTACTCAATTTATGGCCGATGAAATTGGAACTACTGATAAGAAAGTAGGGGTGTTCATGTCACCTACCAAATCTTTTGTCTTGCCTGAAGATAAATCAACTGATATCATCATGGTAGGGCCAGGTACTGGAATTGCCCCTTTTAGAGCATTTATGGAACAGCGAATTTTTGATGGCGGTACTGGTAAGAATTGGCTATTTTTTGGAGACCAATCAGCAAAAACCGAGTTTTACTACAAAGATGAAATTGAATCATGGATTGACCANGGACACTTGTATCAATTTACTACAGCATGGTCGAGAGATCAAGAAGAGAAGATTTACGTTCAACACCGTTTGAAGGAGCATGGAGCAAAAGTCTGGGAATGGTTTGAAAACGGGGCTTACTTCTATATCTGCGGTGATAAGACNTACATGGCAAAAGATGTTCATCGTGCCTTGATTGAGATTGCTGTTGAGCATGGNGGAATGTCACAAGAAGATGCCACNCACTTCATAGAGAAAACCATGATGAAGGAACAAAAGCGTTACTTACGTGATGTTTACTGATTATAATCCACTTACCGGTAAGTCGACTCGAATTACAGGAANGTTTTGTTCCGTTGCAATATCTATCATTCGCTTNGTCCATACCGAATCAGGTCCNGGAAAAGCTAGCATGTGTGTNGCATTTTTCAGCATTTCATCTGCTAAAGTAGCTACTGCTTCAGGCCTTCCACTATCAACTTCTGATTTTGGTCTTGGGCTTTGCCATGCTTCAGTATANATCGCGAGAGGAATACANTGGTTATCNGCCCATCTTTCAGCTAGAAAATCTACCCCACTCGCTCCTCCAAGAATAATCATATCCGGATATGAATGTTGTTCAACCCACAAATCGAGTTCGTTTTCAAGCCAAGAATAATCNTAGAACTTTGAATTTCCACAAATNACTAGATTTACTACTCGGCCATCTTTATTTAGATCTTTTCCGGCAAGTTCGGCCACAATCTCGGCGCCGGTTTTATTTTCGTCCATCATGATGGCGGATATGGGTGTTATAATATCAATTTTTCCTCTAAATAATATTTTTAATTACATTTTTTATGTTTTTATTGTACTTTTCCGGAAGGTAATGGACTGATTCAAGTAACATCTTTTGGTAAGATTAGTAATTTTTCAACCGTTTTACTCATAGGATGTCTCGTCTCTCGTTAGTATATGGGATTCAAGCGTGTATTGATTGCCAACCGTGGAGAAATTGCACTTCGAATACTTCGAACGTTGAGAGATATGGGTATCGAGGCAGCGATTATTCATGGAAGAGAAGACCGATTATCCTTACCTGTTAGACTTTCAGATATAGCATATCCAATTTACAGTTCAAATCCTTTGGACTCCTATCTTAATATTGATGCGGTAGTTAATGCTGCTAAAGAATTAGAATGCGATGCAGTTCATCCTGGTTANGGTTTTTTAGCAGAGAATGCAGAGTTTGTTAGAAGACTAGAACAAGAAGGAATCACGTTTATTGGTCCATCTGCCGATGTAATCACTCTATTAGGCGATAAGATAGAGGCTAGAGCAGCAATGGAAGCCGCTGGCTTACCTACAGCAAAAGGATCTTCAGAACCAATATCTGATGAGAATGTAGCAAGTGAATTAGCCAAGGAAATAGGTTACCCTGTAATTATCAAAGCAGCTGCTGGTGGCGGTGGAATCGGNATGCAGATTGTAGATAAAAGAGAACAATTTGCTAGNGCATTGAAGTTATGTCAATCGAGAGCAAAGTCTGCTTTTGGCGATGAAAGAGTATTTGTTGAGAAATATATCCAAGGNGCTCAACACGTTGAGTTTCAAGTATTGGGTGATGGTAAANAAGCAATTCATTTTGGTGAGCGATTTTGTTCAATTCAGCGTCGTCATCAAAAATTAGTAGAAGAAGGGCCATGGTTAACAGATGAAAAGCGNACAGAGATTGGTGATTTAGTCTGCAGAGGGGCAGAAGCAGTTGGATACAAGGGTCTTGCAACATTNGAGTTCCTTAGAGATGCTAAAGGNGANTTCTACTTCTTAGAAGTAAATCCTAGAGTCCAAGTTGAGCATACAGTGACCGAGTTAATCACTGGACATAACTTAGTAGAACTTGGTATTCGTATTGCGCAAGGCGAACCTTTGCCTATGAAGCAAGAAGAAATAAAATGGAGAGGTCATGCCATACAATGCAGACTGAATGCAGAAGATCCAAAGGAATTTATTCCAAGTCCTGGTCGTCTTTGGGAATGTCATTTCCCTTCTGGATTTGGTATTAGGTGTGATACTCATGCTCATGCAGGATATGAAATGCCTGGTTGTTTTGATTCTCTATTAGCAAAATTATTGACTTGGGGTAAAGATAGGGATGATGCAATTAGTAGGATGAGAACTGCTTTGGATGAAACCACAATCACTGGAGTTCAGCATTTAATCCCGCTTCATCGTAGAATTATGGATGAACCCGATTTTCTGAATAGAGATGTAACAATTCAATATATCGATAATCATCAGGAATTACTCGGATAGTGATAAAATGGAAGTTGTAATGGTTGGTAGTATTGCTTACGATAGTGTNGAGTCTCCCGAAGGGAAGGTAGAGAATGCCTTAGGTGGTTCCGCAATATATGGGGGAATTGCTAGCCAGTTTCATGCTAAAATACTAGACTTGGGTTCAGTAGGACTTGTAGGCGTTGTTGGAACTGATTTTTTGCAAAGTGATAGAGATAGATTGAGCGATTTAGGATTAGATCTTAGAGGAATTGAAACTGCCCAGGGAAATACGTTTAGGTGGTCAGGCTCTTATCATGGAGATATGGGAANCGCTCAAACTCATGATACTCAGTTGAATGTGTTTGGAGAATTCGAACCGAAAGTACCTGGATTTGCNCAAAANCCAAANGTTCTTTTTTGTGCNAACCTATTGCCAATTTTACAATCTAAAGTTCTTGATCAAGTACAACCTAAGCGTCTATCAATGCTAGATTCTATGAACCTCTGGATTTCAACCGCTAAAGATGATTTATTGGATGTTATGAAGAGAGTAGATTTGATTATTATCAATGATGGAGAAGTAAAGATGATTGCTGAGGATGAGAATTTCATTAGAGCTTCAAGAAAGGTAGTAGAAATGACAGGTTGCCACACTCTAATAGTAAAGCGAGGAGAATTCGGAGTCATTGCTTTTCATGGAAAAGAAATAATCTCTTTNCCCGCATTCCCAACCGAAATGGTGGTTGACCCAACAGGATGTGGAGATTCATTTGCAGGAACCTTAGCCTCTTATTTGGCTAATGGGGAAGGCGATATTAGTAGGAGTGAGTTACGTAATGCATTAATTGCTGCTACTGTTACTTCTAGTTTCACTTTAGAGTCATTTGGTACAGGTCGATTAATTGAACTAGATACGCAAGAATTCAATAAAAGATTAACCTACTACAATTCAATATTGAATTGAATATTAATCAATCCGTGGAAGTCCTTCTTTACCACTTGTCTGAGTTTTATTGGTATCACTATCGACTAAGTCACCGAAAGAAAACTCATCTAAAGTTTCGATTTCTTCTTGTTCAACCTGTTCACTAATTGTCTTTCTTCGCAGAGCAATTTCTTCCATCTCTCTNACTTTCTCATCAGGCAGATGTCCACCATTACTGATTGCTAGATTCTTGAAAAGAGCTTCAACCTCTTGCTGATGATTTTCACTAGAACGATTTCTAAGTTCTTCAGCAGAATTTGTTATTTCACTATCTTCACGTCCGGATANAATACGGTTTGATAATGAAGAAGTAGCCTCTCTTACGCTATTTGCGACTCTGTTTGCCGCAGGTAGCATTATGTTCCTAAACATTCCACCTTGCTCAGTATTAACTTGTCTGCTCTTAGGTTTTAGTCTAGAATTTGACAGGTTGTTCTTAGGTCTAAGTCTAGGGAATTTTTGTTGGATAGATGATTCNTTAATTCCTTCACTGCCATGAATATTCNAATTTTCTTGATTTGCTGCTTTTCTAGCTACAGCAATAATTGATTCGATTTCTTCTCCAAATTCATCGACATGTCCCAGAAGTGAATCAGGTGAATTGAATCCATCAAACTGAGTGGTTGATTCCTGAGATAANGGTAANTCTTGGTTCGGTATATGGAAGCCATCTTTGCTACAAAAATTAGGCAGAGGTTCAGGTAAAGGAGACCTACCTGCCTCTAATTTTGACATATATGATGATTCAGATTGTATTGTGTTATTATCTATATTAGCAGTGAAACTATTTCTTGAACTAACTTCTGAANCTTGATCTATTTGGTTGAAAAGAGACATTGGATGNGGGTCNTGATGATTTCTCCTATCACTAACATTTTCAATTCCTCTCTCNATTAGGGGATGTGTATGAGAATTGATTGAGTTGGGTTTAGGTCTATCAAGCCAAGCGGGTAGAGATGGTGTAGTTTCCTGTTGAACAATAGGTTCTGTTGGTTGAAAACTTGTTTCGGGAAAAATACTTGTCTCCGGAAAAATATTGGTTTCAAAGACTTGAGGTTGGTCTTCAAACATGGAATCGTCTAATTCTGCTTCTAAAAATGAGGAAATTGAATCTGAAGGTTTAATTTTAACAGGCTCAGGCTCCATTGCTAATATTGCAGACCTAGGGTATTCTTCATCTCTGTCAAGTATCTCTAAACCTTCCTGCGCCTCTGTAATACTGAAGCCTTTTTGGAGTCGTAATAATATTGTATTGAGTCTCAAAAGTGCAGCATCATTACCTGTTATTGCATGACAATCACCAATCTCTGTATCGATAGTTATAGTCGGTTTTCTAGTTAGCAGCCATCCAGATACCAAAGAAACTCCGAGTGTCATACTAATAATTTNGAATNCTTGATGAGATANAATTCTAGTTCCGATCCATATCAAACCAAACCCGATTAATGCAAATCCAAATGGAATAAGTTTTGTGTGGTGATGGTGAACTCTGTTTATCGAAGTGATTTTGATATCTAGTGCATGCCCGTTTTTCGATTCGATTGAGAGCATACGCTCATCTACAGTCGCTCGTACCTTACCAGAAGCCCCATCCAAAGAAAGAGATTTGAAAACAACATTTTCTCTCTTTTTACTTGGACTTGCTTCGCGTTCTGTTAATTGCATCCCAATACGCGTAGCGTATCCTCGAGGTTATCAACCCACCGCTATCTTTGAAGTAAATAATGGCGATATTTCTACCCCATTTCAAATGCCAACGACTATTCTAATAGTTTCAAGATAGCGCTACCAAGGATTCTAGGTTTAGAATCTAATTGGGAAAGAACAGTAGGTTCAGGGTTTTCACGTCTAATAAAGAGAGGCGAATCCCATTCAATAATCAATTCTTCACCAGAGGAATTCTTGACTCTACCTACTACAAATTGTAAATCAACACTTGCATGCACCACATCACCTTGGACTAAAACTCTTTTTTGGAATGGTGAAGTTTCCAATTTTACAGAGGATTTTGTGTGTAACTGAACCGCTAGTGGGATACTTNTGTTAGTTTTTTTATCTTCAACTTCNGGATGAACCAATATTGATCCGCTACTCAAATGCTCTTCTTTAGCATTTCTTAGTGCGATTCCAACTCTGTCTCCAGCAGTAGCAGTTGGAACGTCATCATCCATCACTTGTAGCGATTTGGCATTACCAGTTCCTTTGGCCGGAAGAAGATATAATTCATCATGAACATTAACTGTCCCTGATTGAACATAGCCGATAGCAACAAGACCGATTCCTTTGACATTGAAGTGTTGATCAATAGGAATTACAAGTGGGGAAGAAGAAGATTTTTTCAGTTCATTTTCTATTTTATCCATAAATTCATACAATTGATTTCTTAGTTCAATGCCATCTTTTGTAGAAAAAATCCACTTATCTAATCCGGCTTGATTGAAGAGCATCTTGACTTGTTGTTCATCAATCCACCCTCCATCAGGGGCATTGATTATTGCAATACCTAGTTCAATTTTAGAACTNGCAAATGCTACTAATGCTTCACCTAATGTTGCATCGATTGCAGATATTTCAATGATACCAACTCTTGCTGCAGAAAGTGCATTTAGAAAAGGGCGCAATCTTTCAGGATACTTTGCAGGACGAATAATAGATAAAATCCGAGGACCATCCGCTCCAGTTTCTTTGTGAACATATGTGTGAACATCTCTTTGATCAGTCGGTTTAGCAATTTCTTTTGCTAAATCATCACTTCCAATCATTGCTATATTTAGTACAGGCATAATTACACAACCACTTTTTAGATTTCATCTAATAAGAATTAGTCATTTTTTTCAGAAACCATTTGCTCTTTAATCTTTTTAGCCTTATCCCAATCTGCTTGTTCAGATTCATTTTCTACGACTAACTGAGGAATTGGAATCGGCCTCATCATCGAGTCTATTGCTACGAAGAAAAAGAATCCCTCACAAATCTTCTTCTTTTCCCATGTGGCTTTGTTAACAGCCATGGCGGTAACTTTTGTACACGCTGTATGGCTGCTAGTAAAAACTACCTTTCCGGTGACTTCTAAGAGATCTCCTTGGCGAGCAGGAGCTATGAATTTTAGTGTGTCAATTGAGATGGTAACAAATTCACGATGAGCAAATTTTGAACAAGCGATTCCTCCGGCTTTATCCATCACGGATAATAAGCGACCGCCAAATAGTGTATCGTGGTCATTGGTGTCTCCTGGGAATATATGTTCAATCAGAGTAACCGGCTCTTTAGAATAAGGCTCCATGACTACTCCCACAAAGCCATACTTCAAGAAGTCATTCCGTGAACAAGTTTTCAGAGATGGTTTCATGAACAATAAACTTCTCCTGTGGTTGTGAGCCAATCTAAAGTTTGTATTGCTCTGGTTTCAGGTGGCATTGATTCACCAGTAGCAGTGGCTAGAATGTTAAATCAAGGATGGTATGTTCATTGTTTACACTTTAGCCAAGAGGAAATCACGGGTCCTAAGGCTGAAGAAAAAACGATTTCTCTACTTCGTTATTTGTTATCAAAAGAAGGAAANATCGGAGATTTGGCAAGAAGTAACTTGAACAAAACGTTGACTATAGTCCCTATTTCGCAACAACTTAGTAAGTTCACCGAAAAATGGGCACATACTGAGTATTTTATTCACATGAAAAGAATGTTTCACAGAATGGGAGATATTATTGGTAAACAGAAAGGTGCAACGCACATTTTGACAGGAGAAAATTTGGGGCAAGTATCATCTCAGACATTAGGAAATCTAGGTGCAATTGAACAAATGTCATCATTGATTCCATTGAGGCCATTACTTGCTTTTGATAAACGCTATATTATCGATATGGCTAGAGATTTAGGAACTTATGACATAAGTGTTGGTGTAGAAGTTTGTGATGCTTTGGGGCCAAATCGTCCGACCACTGTGGCGAATAAAGAATGGTTAGAAAAAAGNGAAGAAAGAGTAGGTGGCATGGAAAACTTATGTCAAGAAGCATTATCAAAAAAGTTTGAAATCGAACTTTAGCATAAATGTTTCATTTTAGCATTTATACGAGCATTTTTGNCATTAAAATGCGATGCATTTTAGTCTTGAACTCAGTGGAAGGGGGGCGGGTGAAGTGATGTTGACCGGAAATGAACGAATTAAGACCTCGATTTTTTTGACTCTNATAATGATAATGATGCCTTTCGCAGCGGCTACTTCAATCAATACTTTCGATGATGGTTCATCAGAAGTAATTGTNCAATTCAAAGATGGTGTAAATACAGTTAATACNTCGGAAGGAGGCTTCAGTGTCCCNTCTGACGAAACGATTACNTCAACATCCCTCCAAGTCTCGACTCATCCTTTAATCACAAATGGCTTTTCGAGGGTTGGCGTGGAATCAGGATTACCTATTTGGGACCCTGTGCTGAATAATCAAGCAACTTCATTTGACGATATCACAAATTTCACTTATCAAGACTCTAATGGNGCACCAGTACCTCTTCAGTTCAGTTCAGAATCAATGATTACTGATTTTGAAGAAAGCGAATCAAACTTTGAAAATATGACCTCTCCATTCATGCAGTCTCANGCTGTTACCGGGGATCCTCTTGCTTGGCAATATGGTTACAACGATGGACGTGCATTTACTGCAGGTCCAAATTATTGTGCATCTGGAGANATGTGTTGGGGAACTACATTCTCTGATAGTGATTATACTGATGACTCTGGATATTCTAACAATAATATTAACTCTCCTTTTTCTATGGCACTTAGAAGCCCACCAGTATTTGTTGATCCTGCTCTAAATGATACATATCTTCGTTTTTCTTCCTGGCATGACCTTAGAACAAATTATCTTCCTAACGGTGATTATACCTACTCAGATTGTGCTTATTTGAGAGTTAGAAGTTCATCTAGTATCTCAGGGCTNGCTTCTAGTCAATTCCAATTTTTACCATTTACACTGCCTTATTCAACAGGAATTACTGCTTCTGATGGATTCCACCTTAGATATGACTCGCCNGCTACTGCTGACCAAATNTCAAATGATTGTCTTGGAATTCCTTCAAATAACTATGGCTTGGCAGGAACTTCCAGCACCTCAACAAATGCAGATGGATGGGCTGAATTAGCAGCAAATCTAGCCATATATTCAAATCAATATGTAGAAATTGAATTTGTTTTAGAGAATGCTGACACNGAACAACCAGTAGCATTTAGCGGTAGATCAGGTTGGTATATTGATGATTTCCAGATTGGGGAATCCTATGCTTCAACTGGTGAGATGACTGTCAATTACATACAACCTCCGACTGCCTTTGAGGACAAGCANCCTAATGGCTATGGTTTACTTTTTATTGANTCATTTATACCNGGAGATTCTGAATTGAAAATAGATATTAAAAATGCGATNACCTCCCAAGTAATNGTAACAAATAATGGACCTATGAATAANTTNCAAGGTCAAGTGATTGAACTTTGGGATATTGATGTTGATGCACATCCATTTATTTCAATAACTTTCAA
>PADF01000019.1 GCA_002702945.1 Methanobacteriota archaeon | reverse complement strand
CAAAGCTATAACTTACATTCTAAACAAGCATGTGATATGCTAGCCGAAAAGGTAGCAAGGAGATTAATTGATGAGAGCTAACTCAATATACGATAGAGACGGCAATAGCTATAGATACGCTAGACAAGAACATAGACAAAAAGAGCTAGAAGAACGAGCAGCTCAATCTAAAAAATGGGATGATCTATACCAAAAAGCAGGAGTTCTAGCTAAAAAAGATGATCAGACTAATAACGTTACTAGGTAGATATAGTAAGTAATAATGTAGAAAACATACGCTTTTTTACAAATAACTAACTTATTCGGATCACCCCCGGTAACTGAAATACTAAAATACTAGGAAATACAAAGACCCAATTGTTTTTTCAGAGAAATACGCGCACAATATGAGAGAGTTAAAGCCGTCCATACACAGGACCGAACAGACAGATAATATCTCCCATGCTGAGATATCTGCCAATCGAGATAATCTCCCTTGTGATCTGACGTGTAGCGCGACGGATATACTGAGTGCGTGTATGTATGATGTGCCTAGTTCACTTGGTACTATAGAGGTAGGTACCTCATACGACTTACGAGTGTTATAACCTCTACCTACTAGAGAGATTTTACTATAATGAATAATAATAATAATGTAGACTATGATGAGTATGCTGCCTCTACTATGAAAGAAGTAGTATATATGAGTACGGGGGAGTTGGATGAGCAACTCAACTCTTTTCTGGCAACGGCAACTCTAGCCGACAAAAAATGGCTCTGGAATTACTTCCAAGATCATGACAAATGGCCCGCTATCACTGATGAAGTAGACAATTCTAATCTACCGGGGCACGGCCATATCAAACTATAGCCGGCAACTACCAACCATCTAGCTAATCTTATAGATAATTTACCTTATCAACATACTCATCTAACCAATTGGTTCGTATGAGATGGTTAAGATTAGCTAGATGATTGGATTACTCATGTTACGGGTGATGAGGTAGAATAAAATAAGCTTTCCCGTTCCTACGTACCCCGAGTTCTCCCCCACCCCTCGGGCGAATTGACGGGTACTGATGTCCCGCTCAGTGTTTATATAATAGGAGATTTCCCGGGGAACCTCAATGCTATAATTCAGCTTGAAGTTCCCCTGAATAGATCCGATAATATACGTATGTTAAATCAAGAGAGAGTAGAGTTTGGCGACGCAGTAAATTGGAAGGGCGATATTATGATGGTTATTGGAAAAACGGAAGATGGGTATATCGAATGCGTTCCTTATCCGGACGCTGCGTATCAAGTTAAATTAGACGAGTTGACAGAAGCCGAATAAGCTTGAGGTTCCCCCGAATAAATCCGATAATATAAGTATGATGAATAAGAAAGAATATATAACTTACGGAGATAAGAAACTTGACGAGATGAATAAGGAAGTAAAGAGTACAAATAACGCGGTTGATTTTGTAATTGCCGTTTCCGAAATGGTTGCTGCGTATAATGAACGCGGTTTCGATTATGATATGGATGAGTTACTAGATGAAACGTATAAGAACGAGTATATCGATATGAAAAAGGAAGATTTGCCGTACGCGTTAGATATATTTAATGAGGATTTTGAAGATCGAGATGCTGGTTGGTTGAATTGGGAATGTAAAGCTATTAGAAAATGGATAGGTAACAAGTATTACGCTTGAGGTTCCCCCGAAAAGATCCGATAATATACGTATGATGAATGAGAAACAAATGATATCTAAACATATTGACGTGGTAATTGCGATCCGCGAGCTCGCGGAAGCTCATTTGAGGAACAATCCCGAGATGAGTTCCGGGGCAGTTGTCGAGCTGTTAATGGAAGGAATTGAGGAAGATGTGTTTGACGGATGGGAACCCGGAGAAGAGTTAGAACGTTTACCTCTTGATTAAGCTTGAAGTTCCTCTGAATAGATCCGATAATATATGTATGATGAATAAGAAAGAAGAAGTAACCTGGAATGAATTCGCAACAGCAATTGAACGACTCAGCAAGCTTGAGCATGGTCATACTGTTTATTGTTGGCTGCGTCGTCGTACTAGCGCTCACTATGAGCATTTCAATGATGGGAACGAGCTCGAAGGATCTTCAGACGTCACCTGCTACATGTTCGAGCTGTGGAAGAGTTGGATCTATAGTGGACGAGGAGTCCGTCGAATTCTTAACGATGGATTTGGCTTCTGGATTAATGGTGAGATTGTCGAAGAGCTCGGACTACCTAACGTCAAAGCTGTTCGCGAATATCACAACCACGAAAGAGCTTGAAGTTCCTCCGAATAGATCCGATAATATATGTATGATGAATAAGAAAGAAGAGATCAAATATAACGAGCTGCTTGATTGCGATTGGGCCTTCGCGAAGGCTGGTATTCGGTTGCTGAATGAATACGATGATGCTTATAAGAAGTATGGTAAGGATGATCTAATGACTACTCTAGCTTATGACGACCTGAAAGCAGTAAGAGAGGCTCGTAAAACATTAGCTAAAGCTGTACGCATATTAAGAGCGAACAATCTATACACTAACGGAGAATAACTTATGTACCAACTATTAGATAAAGGCGAAGCGGTACCTTGCACAAAGGTAGACACAATAGAAGAGATCATCGAATGCGTACGAGCATTTGAACAAGAGTGGAGGCGCATTCAAACCATTAAAGGTTGTCAATCAGATGCATCACCTTACACNATAGGTAANGTAAGTTAGATGGGGAGGTATGCTCGAAAGGTAGACGTTGATTGAGAGACAACCAGGGTTTTCTTAACCCACATTGATTACTCGAGCATACCCCCTTCTCTCTGAGCATCGCGCTCTCAGAGACAGGGGTTTGCGAATTTATATANTATAGAAAGTAAATGGTATATACCAGTGGGCCCATGCTCCAAAAAATTTTTTATAAAAATTCCGGGGTTTTCTATATAAGGGTTCCCCGGCTAGTTCCCGGAGGGTATAAATAACTATACAATGACGCCTAAATTCGATAATTTGTTTAATGAACACATCAAGTTAAAGCCTGGTGATAAGGTAGAGAACGTAAATTCGGATTGTGATCATTATAAATCTAAAGGTACAGTAAAGAAAGTTAAGAATCTCCCCCACGATGGTGATAAGAAGGTTAAGAATGGTCGTAATGTGCCTGGCCAAGTAGTAGAATATGAAGTCGACAATACTAGTAAGAACTACGAAGATGGGGATAAGCTAACTAAGACCGAAATTCAATTAAAGAAGGTATCTAAGTAATATGTCTAAACTATCTAGATTTAATCAGTTCTATAGCGAAGCTAAGATATCTGCTACTCCTAAAGGTTTTAAAGATATAAAGGTAGATATAATCTCTCCAAAGGGGGAACCTATTGTAGTTTATAGTGGTACTGATCGAGAGATACATTGGAGAGCGGGGGGATTTGACTCAGCAGCACTAGCTCAGAAACTACTGAGCTATCATAAGAGCGGTATTGATGTATATCCTTTAGAGACTCCAGCTAATCGCTCTACAAAGCGGCCTACTGGATACATTCTACATATTATACGAGTCAACGTATAGGACCGCAAAAGTTTATTAATTTGATAGTAAAGTAACTCTTTACTTTTTTCCAAAGAGCTTTCATTTGCGTCTTCTCCTATCTATCCAGTCAGCTTCTAAGAATGCTTTGAAGTTTATTACCAGCCAGTTCCATAAGTTCTTCATGTAATTACTTAGGCTATTTCCGAAGGGGGAGCCTTTATTTTTATCGCGAGGGGGGCCTTTCTTTATTTTAGTGTGAGGAGCCCTAAATAATTATAGTGAGCGAGGATGAAAAAATAGATGCGCTACACAAATACATCAATACTGCGTTAAAGCAGGATGTTCTTCTCGAAACGGTATATACTGCGTTCAAACTTCAACAAAGAAAAGGTTATGATATAGACAAAGCCTTTCGTGAATCTTTATGGAGTTGGGTACTGTGGAATAGTAAGAACAGTGATAAAGTACGTGTGTCAGACGTAATTGATGCTAATGAATAAACATATCATTACACTCGCATTGATGTTTACATTGATGCTTAGATAATTGTATGTGTTTCAGAGAGCAACCGCAATAAGGGCATTTCCAGTTTTCGAACCAGAAATACCCGAAGAAGATCTTAAGTCTAATCCACAGTTTACCCATCGCATTTTAACGTTCATCATATTTTTTATGTTGATTGGGATTAGAGCTTATCTGCTACGTCAAGACCTAATAGGCTAGACTTAGCATCTTCAGCAGCACACCTAGATGTTATACCGTCTTTTAACTCAGCCAAAGCTTTATCAACAGCTTCGTCTTCATTGTCTGCATTTTCAAAGCTAACAACTGTATCGGTATAAAAATTTCTACCATTGTCACATTCGCATACAAAGCCAACTGCCCAGCCAGTAGGTAGATCTTCAGGGTACTTCTCTAATCTGGAAACATTTAATGCTTTCATCATGAGTATTTATTAGAAAAGAGCCTAATTAATTATATGAAGACTAAAAATAAAGCGTATACTCGTGGCGACTGGACCGCTTTACCTTTTCCTAAACGTAATAAGACAATATTATATAATTGTCGTACACGTTCATATGGAATATATAATGGAGTTCCCAATCAATCTGATGAGAAACAAGAGAAGCCTTTGCCTCGAGTTAATATGTTTAAGTTAAAAGAGGACTGGAAACGTGTATCTATGTTATTAGCTGGAGCCTTTCTGTTATGGGGTGCAGCCTTTATTGGTATTATACTAGCGATAGTATTATAAATAGTTTAAATGACTCCTAAGTTTGATGATGCTTATAGATATCGTACCGGTCGCCCGCGGGCTGAAGATGCACATATATGGAAGCAAATAGAAGCATATGTTAAAGCTAGAATAGAAGAAGGATATACTCGTGATCAGATACGAGATGAATTACGGCAAAGAATAAAAGAGAAATTAGGTAGAGATGATCTTCCGATAAATTATACTTATATTAATAAAATACAACGAAAGTATAATCTTAAACTTACTAAAAGAAATAAGTGGCAAAAACCTGGATATACAGATGCATCAGTTGATCATAGATATAAACCTAAAACAGAAGGTGTTGACCATGATGTTAAAGCAGATGGACAGCCTATATGTCCTAACTGTATAAGAGAGCGCCCATGTTCTAATTGTCCTAATGTATTACCTACTATTGCAGATATGCTTAATATGGAATATCGAATACCTATCAACGATAAGCCATTCTTTAGAGCAGAGAAAAATAATCATATGATATGGATAGAGGATGGATTTCTAAATTATAAGCACGAACCTTCCGGAAGTTCAAGTAAGATACATATAAAAGATTGGAAGAAAGTTATTGAGCCTTTAAACAAAGCTATAAACACTAAGTTAGAATTTTAACGTCTATAATGCATAGACTGTAACTTCCAATGACCTTTAGGTCTGCCAGATTTACTCTTAGTATCAATAACCCAAGCTAAAGTAGCAACTAGAGTACTATTGATAATAAACTGAGGTCTTGAATTCAACTCGTCACCTTGTTGCGCAGAAACCCATTCTTGATAATCGAAAGCTGGACGTACATCAGATTTAAGAACTCCATGATGTCTAGCAATAAAATCTAAGGCAGCTAGATATATTTCTTTGCCTGTTTTGCCAGTACCTTCGACTCCAGGGTTTTCACCCACAACTGGGCCCCTCATAGCAGTCTCATAGAATGTCTGAAAACTATCCATTTCAATTATTTATAGTACGCTAGATAAAATACTGGTAACTTCTTCACTAGTATCTATAGATGGTACATTAGAATCAATAGCTTCTTTAATGCAATGTCTAGTATATCCTAGCTCGAATCGTTTACCTGTATGGTCCATGCCAGTATTAACCAAGTATACATTGCAATTATGCTTTTCTATTCTTTTCATAAGTAGATCGCTATAATCTTTAACTGCACGAGGCATAAAAGGAGAACCATAACATGGAGAGCATATGCGTTTAATCTCTTTTACACCTTTCTCTGTGCCTGGCATTTGACTTGTATAACCTGTCTCGAAGAATTTTCTAATAGTATCGCCAGATATTTTACTAACAGCTGGGAATTTACCTTCAGCATCCATAGTTAAAAAGAATATGTTATTTGCATGTCCAATTTGATCTGCCTTCTTATATGCATTCTCTACACAACTAACGGGATAGCTTAATCTCGCATTAGGAACACCTGGATTCTCTTCTACTAAACAATCGTTTGTTCTAGCAGACTCAACAGCATCAAAGATAGTTTGATGTGTTTGTAAACTTAAACCTTCACTCTTAGCATAACAGCCTGTTTCGATCATCTGAATACAATCTTCACTCCATGCTATCTCATCATCTCCGATTAATCTAAAAGAAGGATCGCTACTTAAAGTTGTTTTACCAGTACCGCTTAATCCAAACATTAAGTCAACAGTTCCTTTATAAGTGAATGCTGAGCAATGCATAGGTAAAATATTTTGTTCTGGTAGTTCAAAATTAACAACAGTAAATACTCCTTTCTTAATTTCTCCAAGGAAGGTTGTACCTCCGATTAATAAAGCTTGTCTATCTAAGTGAACATATATTTTAGGATGATCTAACTCTATATCAGTATTATGATAGATAGTCCAATCGATTAGATTCATTGGTATGTTCTCAACGGTAAACATATTGCGAACNAANTGTGCATGTCTATCGTCATTAGTACATACGCAGAACGTNATACCNCATGTNTCNAATCTAAGTATGTGNTTATATTCGAGTACNGCCATTTGAGAATAGAACTCAGTAAANTCTTTCTCNTTACCTATTCTATTATATTGGGGTCTTGTTAGGTCGATATGTTCTGATCGGGACCCGAAGAAGTATTTATTTTCAGGGCTGCGACCCGTTGGATTAGTTTGTATGCTAATGTTGGGCACCGTATAATTATTTAGCTATACTCATAAAAAAAACCCGGTGACTTACGTCGACCGGGGTGAATAGTTATAGTCGATTAGACTTANTTGAGCTTGTCAAGCAGCATTGAGCCGCCAATTGCAACTAAGCCCCAGCCGAGCAGATTTACATCCATCCAGCCGTGAATATGGTTGAGGCCTAAGCCAACAAGGATCCAAGCGAGTCTACCATTATGACTATTCAAGTGGTCGAGTAATGTTTTCATACTCCAATATTTATTCAATACAGGACTAATTTACCTTCAATTTCTTTAATTGGAAATGATCCAAACACTGAATCTTCACGATTATCACCAATTATCCAAATTTCCCATGATTTTATCTTAGTCGGTGGTATGTTATCATACACAATACGCCAAGCTACATCATTACTTGAATAGTCTCTAAATTTTTGATATGTTAATCTACCTTCACCAAAGGTATCAGTTAGTAATATATTATCGATATAAATTAAACCATCTTTAACTTCTATCGTTTCACCTGGTAAACCAATAACTCTCTTACAAAGAATATCACCATCCTTATCCCATATAGTGATTACATCGAATCGTTCTGGTGTCCAATCATTGCCCAACGACCTTACTCTTTGTTCAAGAGCGAATTGACCGTCATCATATGTTGGCTCCATACTAATACCGTCGATGTAACATATTTTATAATGCCAACCAAAAGGATATATGAAAATAGTAAGTAGAGTTAGTATTCTGAGAACTCGTCCGAACCATGAGCTCCCAAAAAGAAGCCTCTTTACATGTTCCATAACACTAATATTATAATAAAAAATATGAGAATGGCCAGCTTTTGTCGAGTTTTTGGCTCTTGAGCATAAGTATTTTTATGGAATGGTTGATTTACGCGTTACTTTTCTTTGTAGCCGGACCGTTCGTCGTTGAATTCGTAGGTTATATTTGGCACCGCTGGATAGAACATAAAGGTCTATTNGGTAAGGTTGTTGCTTTTAGGCATTATAAACATCATGAAGTTGAATATCCTGTTAATAGATTACGTACACACGAGTATAGAAACGCAAATAGCTGGACATGGTATGCGGTTGGATTGATAGTATCGATTCTTGCTGCAATATTTGTACCATGGCAGTACGCATTATCGTTTGGTCTCGGTGCATGGTTATATGCATGGGGTATTGTTCTTAATATGCATACAGCGTTTCATGTTAAAGGCCATTTTTTATGGAAATATAAATGGTTTAGAAAGCTTGTTAGACTTCATGACATTCATCATTACGATAATATGAACTATGGTATATGTTTATTCTTTATGGATAGACTTTTTGGTACATATACAGAGGAATTTCCTCGAGACGAGAATGGTAAGCTCATTAAGCACCCGATGTTTGTTTCATATATGTATGAAAGAGACGTTGAAGGAAACGCAAAGAAGGTTTAATAAATATTAACATGAAGACTTCTCTCAACGTCAANGGCGTTGAACTTGAGATTAGGTACCAAGGNGTATGGTATGATAATCAAATTATCATGTACTCTGATCCTGGCGATTATAAAACAGATATTGTTCAATATCTTTATGATGAAGGATTTATTCAAGATAGACGAACACCTTGCAAAATCTTAGAGCTAGGTTAGTGTAGCTATAAATACTATTGTAAATGTCGGATAATGTAAGATTTCATAGTAAGCATCATGGTAAGGCNCATCATAGCGCCGCAACTGCTGGGTATCATGATAGCGCTACAGATCCTATTGCTAGCGCCTCTTCTCCATTTATTGGTAGCTTCTATCTAACTGGCGGTGATTTTTATACGTATAGTAGGTATCTAACATCAAACGATGGCGGTTCAACGTTTTCAGATGTTGGTAGCTTTCTTGTTACAAGTTCTAATTTAGCTAAATATGATTCTTCATATTCAACTGTTAATACATACAGCGGGACTTGGGATGCGTTGCATGGTATTTCTCATCAAACAATTACTGGTAAAATTACTGCGTATGATTACGCGTTAGATTTCCCTGTACATGATGTTAATACACTTATAGTTTCTATTGAAGGTGTAATGCAATCACCTACAACTCATTATACNGTATCAGCTGCTAGTGTTGGAGCTAATGCGAGTATTAAATTCTCTACATTACCATCTAATGATGAGATCATAAGCGTCAAAAATATTGCTTTATCTAGTGTACCAGCTGGTCAATGGACNATTNNNGGATCTGATNTATACAGATCTAGCGGTAANGTTGGNATCGGGACATCCAGCCCGAATGAACCTTTGGAAGTTACTGGAACGACTAATGACGGAAACAGCTTGGTTCAGTTCACTCAAGCAGGGACAGGAAGAGCCCTTGGTATTAATAGGAATGTTGCTTCCGCGACAAGGCAAATGGTCGCCTTCGCCCAAATACACGCCTCTGGAGGATCACAGCCGGTTGTGCATATACAGCAAGCTGATACGGATCAGATAGCACTTGGAGTAGATACTGCAGGTACAGTCGGTTCACCTACATTTTCTGTTAAAGGTGACGGTACAGTATATGCCGGTGGCAATGTTGGTATTGGGACTGCTGCACCAGGTACTTTGCTTCACATGGCAGGTGGCACAAGTATTCGGGCCAAGATTGTAGGGACAAATGATGTCTCCGTAGGAGCGGAGGCTACCGGAACTGATTCACAGTCATTCTTATATTTGACTAATGATGCTCGTCAGTGGACGATTATGAATGATGGTGCTATCTCTGACATTTTCAAAATCAGAGACACTACAGCAACTGCTGATCGGTTTGTAATTGATAGCAGCGGTAAGGTTGGCATCGGTACTACTGCGCCAAATCATGAGCTAACAGTAATTGGTGCTGTTAGTGCGAAAACAGGATTCCGTGCAACTAATTCCGCAGGTACGGAAGTGATGTTTGACAACGCATCGCACAATACTAACATAACTTCGGATGGTAGTATATTTCTTCTAGCCAAGTCTGGTAAGACTATAAATTTAGGTTCAAATGATACTGATAGCCAGGTGGTATTAGTCGACGGCGATCTCGGTATTGGGACTGCTGCGCCTGATCACCTCCTTCACGTTAACGGTAATATAGGTACAGGGACTTATGGAACTGTTTCTACAGGTGCTGGTTTTAGAATTAGCTCAACCGATATTTACGGTCAAACGGGAGCTGCTGATAAGGTTAGGATTTCTGCAACTACAGCACCCTCGTTCTTTCTCAACGACCTTGGCATCGGGACTACTGCGCCAAATTATCCTCTTGAAGTAAAACATGCTACACCAGAGGTTGCTTTAGAGGATTCATCTTCAGGAGGATCATTCAGGTTCAAATTAGATGGAGTAGCGGCTTCTATATCAAACCACAGTAACGGAGGAGACGTTCAGTTTGTAACAAAAGCAACTGGTGGTAGTTCAACTACGAAAATGACCATATCTGGAAACGGTATGGTCGGTATTGGGACTACTACGCCAGGTAGAACATTAGATGTTCATGGTGATTTTGAAGTTCATAATTCAGGTGGTGGAGCGAATGCTTTTATTCACGGAGGTACAGCAGATGCTGACGCACGACTTAGTTTTGTTGAAAATGGCACTACGAAGTCTGCCATATATCACGACGCTTCCAATGACTCGCTTGTCTTGCAGGACGGAGCTAACACAGATACTGTTAATATTAAAGCTGGTAAAGTCGGCATCGGGACTACTACGCCAAGTACCCAATTACACGTAACAGACACGTCACTTAATAGTGTTTACACAAAGCTCGCAGCCACTTCAACTATGGGAGACGCTGGCACTCAGCTTAGGCTCGAAAACGCAGGCGACAGCGGTAGTACAACAGATATTGGTTGTTCATTAGTTTTTGCAAACCACGGAACCAGAAGTATTGGTGCTATTGCTTCCACTATTGGATCGACAAATAAAGATACTTCAGTTCTTTCGTTTTGGACTCACTCCAGTACTGAGGACGCAAAGCAAAGAATGACTATCTCCCAAGATGGCGACGTCGGCATCGGGACTGATACGCCAGCTGCTAGGTTAGAGATCGCCTCTCCTACAACTGGTTCTGCTTTTATTGCAAACATGCAGGATAATACAGCAGATGGATTTGTTGTTAAGCAAGGCGGTAACGAATATATAGCAGTTACTACAGTTAATACTGGAGAAGCAGTTACGATTGGAAATACAACCACAAATCCAGATACTCATATTTTAGGAAATAATGTTGGCATCGGGACTATTGAACCAACTACCAATCTTCATGTATCTGGAGCCAGTCCAGATATTCTGCTAGAAAATCAAAACGCGGGAGCTCTAGCATATCAGCTTAAAAATACTGCTCGCGAATGGCATGTTGGGTCTGATAACTCGCCTGATCATTTTTATATTCGTGATCATACCCAAACCGCTAATAGGTTTATTATTGATAATGCTGGCCTCGTCGGCATTGGTGGTACACCAACCGATGGTCCTCTACACATATTCAGTGCTCATTCCGGTGCGCAACGTATGATTACATTAGAGAATACTGCAGGTGGTGACGCTTCTATTCAGTTTGAGCCAACGGGTGGAGATAAATGGGCTTGTGGAGTAGATAACTCCGATTCAGACAAATTTAAGATTTCACAAAACGAGCTAGGAGATGTAGATAGAATAACAGCAACGGTAGCAGGTAAGGTCGGTATAGGGACTACTGATCCAGCAGAGCTATTAACTGTTGCTGGTAATATAAGTGCCAACGGTGAGTATTATATTCATAATCAAACAGCACCTGGTACACCTACTGATGGTGGAGTACTTTATGTTGAAGCTGGAGCATTAAAATATAAAGGAAGTAGTGGTACAGTAACTACTTTAGCTAATGCTTAATAAAATTTGGATCTAATTGAATAAATAATAGTGATGGACGCTCAGGAATTACTTAATGTAGCATTTGGTATTATATCTGTGTTAGCAGGTTGGGTATTCAAAATGGTATGGGGCAGGATGAAAGATCTTGAAGATGATCTTGAAGATTTAGAAAAACATCACGAAAGCGACCTAAAAGAGGTAAGACGGGATGTATCCGACTTAGCATTAGCAATGCCTGAAAAATATGTTGCTAAACAAGATTTAGATAAATTAATTGAATTTATTAATGAGCGCTTCAATAAGCTCGAACATAAGATTGATCAACTAAAATAGCATTGTTGATTTTTATCAATTACATCTTATAATTAACAAATGGTAAGGAACTTCGATAAGTACGACTATCCTTCTGTACCGCGTAACGAAGCTACTGGCACAAGATTATATGAAACACCGGAAGGTCATCTTGTTCCATCTGTAACAACAATTCTTAGCGGTACGAAAGATAAAACTGGTTTACAGAATTGGGAGAATAGAGTAGGTAAAGACGAAGCGAAAAGGATTAGAAATGAAGCAGCCGCTGTCGGTACTTCAATGCATATAACATTAGAGTGTTATGTAGAAGAAAAGAAACGGGAGTATGATTTTAGCCCAGTACATTCTCAAGCTAATAAAATGGCAGATATTATTAAGAAGGAAGGCCTTCAATACGTATCTGAAGTATGGGGATCGGAAGTTAAGTTATACTATAAGGATCAATATGCTGGTACAACAGATTTAGTTGGAATGTATAAAGGTGTTCCTCATATTATAGATTTCAAGCAAACTAACAAGCCAAAACAAGATAAATGGATTACAGATTACTATCTTCAATTAGCTGCTTATGCTCATGCTCATAATTATATGACCGGTACAGAAATTCAAAACGGAGTTGTATTGATGTGCTCTCGCGGATTAGAATTTCAATGTTTTGAAATGAACGAGATTCAATTTGACAAATACTCTTATATGTGGTTTAATAGAGTTAAGCAATATAATGATATGATTTCTCAATCTAAAAATAGTTGAAAAACATATTATTTCTTCTAATTTATATAAATTGATTTGTTTATGCGTAAATTAGGAATAAATAATTCAAAGTGTGATCACAAAATGTCGGAGGATGATTCTATCAGTAAAAAAGATGTAGTGCCTACAGGCATTAAACGGGCGGTGGTTACTCAAAAGATAACTGCCGATTATGTACTTGAGTTGTACGAAAAAGCTAAAACGCTTAAAGGTAAAAAGAAAAAAGACATGCTAGCAGTTGCTGAAGAACTTAGTAAGCATGTTGGTAAATTTCTCGTTGAATAGTCCTACTATTGTTCATATAATTTTGTATGGATAAGACCTTTATCACTTGGGATGAATTTTCCAAGCATTGTGACATTCTCGGCTGTCAAGTTTCGGCTGTTTATAATAGAGTTGATATAATTATTGCTTTAGCTCGTGGTGGAGTTGTACCGGCTCGTCTTATGGCAGAAACTGTTGATACAACATGTAATCCAGGATTCTATTCTATGGGATTATCTCTTTATAATGGATGCGAACGTAAAGAAGATATTTCTATATATCAAGATCTTCCAGAATGTAATAACACAGATATTGAAAAGATTTTAATTATTGATGATATTAGTGATGGAGGTACAACATTAGAGTTCGCATGTAGTCAATTAGTTGAACGATTTCCTGATGCTGAGCTGATTACCGCAACGCCATATATAAAGAAAAGTACTAAATTTATACCGGATTTCTATGTTAAAGAATTTCCGGACGATGAATGGATAGTGTTTCCCTTTGAGAAAGACTAAATAATTATGTGAAAAGCGCGCCACAGCATAAGTGGATTAAGCGCTTTTTCTATGTTCTAATATTATTAGGGTTAGGATGCGGCTATTTTGTTGAAAGATCTAGTAGATTAGATGCGGAGGAGAAGATACGTAAATTAGTTATTGTGCATGATTCTGAGCTTGGAGAGTATAATAATATTTTGATAGATATGACATCAAGACAGATTAAGCAAAGTAACGAGATGCTTAATATGAGAGCAGTATTAATGCAATATCAGCGTACAGTGTATGAAATGTATAATGAATTACGTAAATATAATAAAAAATTACCACCGTGGGGTGGTGAAAAACCATTAGAGGATAAATGGACAAGCAATGACATCTAACTTTGATAACTTAATAAACGAGCTCTACAGTCAAAACGTTGTAATTGAAGAAGGTTTTGTTGACAGTGTTAAAGCTTTAGGATTAGCAGCTGCAATAACAGCAGCACATTTACCGTTAACAGTTCCGTTATTTAAAAAAGTTGCGAATGATTTAGTTAACAATCACCCTGAAGTAGCTCAAACGATTGATTTTGAGAAAGAATGGGAACAATTGAAAAATTCTGTACCACCAGTACAACCTCAACCAGCAGCTAAAGGTACAGAGATATCACCTAAACCACCACAAATAGAACAAAAACCTAAAATAAATAAAACTACTAAAGGACTTACTCCAGAGTTAGTAGCAGAGATTAAAAGAGTTTCTAAATCTAATGGTTGGAATTGGAAGCATCTTCAAGCTGTTATAGGATTTGAAACAGGCGGTTCATACGATGTAGCTCAAAAAAATCGATATGACTCAGGCGCTACTGGGTTAATTCAATTTATGCC
>PADF01000018.1 GCA_002702945.1 Methanobacteriota archaeon | reverse complement strand
TATTATCGACAAGTGTTTCATTTCCATCATCAATAGATGTGTTATTGGTTAAATTAGTTTCATTATTAACGCTGTTATTTTGTGAATTATTTGTTGAGTTATTATCCTGTGAATTATTTGTAGAGTTGTTGTTCTGCGATTCATTATCAACACTCAGACTTGAATTCTCTAAAACATTGAAATTTATTTGCTTACTAAAATAAAGTGAATTATCTTCATCACTAGAAAGTTGGGTCAGTGATAAATCAATAGAATAATTACCAATCTCAATTTCCTCATTTAGAGCTACTATAAGGTTGTAGGGCAACTTATTATTTATTGAAAACTGGGTAGGTAATTCTTCAGTTTGATTTTGTACTACATATGCAAAGATATTTTGTGAATTTAAAATTGCTATTTGATTACTCATCTCCACATCTAAGATCCATTGATTTTCAAAACCCGATGTAAAGAAATAGCTATTTAATCCGAATAAAACTTGGACCTCGAAAGAATTATTTTGTAAGATATCACCTATTGAAAGAGTAGAGTTTTGTTCTGTAACATTTTGAAATAGGATTGGATTATTAATTTGATAGTTAATAAATGTCAATAATGTTTCACTATCTTGAAGATTAGTTGTTTCAGTTAATTTAATTGAAACATCCTGAAAATCAAAACTTGAGTTTGATACTTTAAACTCTATTCTAAAAGATGTATTTTCTAAAGGTTGAAGACTTGTAGCAAGGGAGTAAACGCTTTCTTGGTTAGGAATCACTTCTTTATTATCGATAAATACACTAATATTCCACAAATTCAATGAATCTATTGTTTCGATTTCCATTTCAAATGAACTGGTTTCGAAACCATAATTAGTTAAATTACCAAACAAAATAATAGTTTCACCATTTGTTGTTGAAACGGAATTATCCAATGGCTCCGTCGATAAAGAATCAGAGATTAATTCGGTTCTATTTTCATCTGTAAAAAGTGAAATCACGGGTATCGAATATTCTGGAACAACAATCGAGTTAAATGTTAAAGAATCATTTAACATTTCAATAATTTCTCCCTCATCGTCCTCATATGAAATCAGTAAATTAAAAATTAAATTTTCAGGAGGCGGCTCAGAAATTAAATCTAATGGAGCGTCAAATGAAACAGATATTGAGGCTGAATCACCACCCCATATTGAAGTTAAATTATCATTATACAACAAGGGGTCGGACCATCCTGCTGTCATTTCGGTTTCAAAAGTCAATAAAAAGTCAAAATTGGAGTAACTTACACCAATATTTATGATTTCAAATTCTAACTCAGTCAATTTACCGTTAGCAAAAATTAACTTATCTTCAGGTAAATTATCAATTATTGAAATTGAATAACCGCGTTCTAATACTTCTATGCCTTGATGCGAGAATGAATAATTATTACCATAGGTGTCAATAGTATCTAAACTAATGAAGTAATTCCCAAAAAATATATTATTTGCATAAGGGTATTGATAAGTTAATATTAACCCATCTTCATTTTCAACAAAATTATTTTTGTTGAGCGAAACTGAAATCAGATGGTTATCCGAACTGACATTATATTGCCAAGTCATTGTTAAGTTGCAGTAGTCAATATCTTCTGGATCGGTAATTCCATCAATCATAATTGTGAATTGGAAAATTCTTTCATTACTAGGTGTATTTGGATACCAAATTAAGGTCTCTGAATCATTAGATTCAGAGTTGATATCATGAATTCTAACTTCAGTCGTAACATTTTGAGAATTAAAAAGTGGTTCATTATGGTCTAAGGAAGTGGAATCCATAATAGGACTTAATGAAGCGATGATGAACAGCAAAGAGGTTACAACTGCACGGAACCCGACTCCTGCCATGATGTAAATTTTTTTTACTACTTTATTGAACTTTGTTAGGAGAAAAAATCGTCATGCATTAGATTCTTCTTTATCGATTAGTTCGAAATTAGATTTTGTAATTCCACTTATTGCATTCTTTACCGAGGCCCTAAGTTCTGATAAATCGCCATAACATACGATCACATCATCGTATCTAAGTAGTAACTCATCAGAAGGATTCCAGATTAATTTATTTTCTCTAGATAACGCGAAAACAGGAATATTTGAACCTAGATTGAAAATGTTAGATACCTTTTGACCAACTAGATTTGGATGATTTCTTAATTGAATTGAAAGTACTCCTGAGCCAGGGATGGTTCTTAGTAACTGATCCAAATCAACTTCAGAAAATGCAGTTTGATTGGTTACAAAGTCAATTATTTCACCAGCAACATTTACTCCACTAGCTTTTTCGATACCTTCTAAACCAGGTGAAGAGTTAACCTCTAGAACCAATGGACCATGCTCTGCTTCAAGTAGGTCAACACCTGCCACATGAAGTCCTAGAACTCTAGCAGCACGGCATGCTTGTTCTTCAAATTCTGGCGACAAATCCACTTTTTCTACAGTCCCATTAAGGTGATAATTGCTTCTAAATTCTCTACCTCTTGCACGTCGCCTCATACTTGCAACAACGCGGTCTCCAACAACTAATGCGCGGATGTCTTTGCCATGCGACTCAGCAATGTATTCTTGGACCAATACAGATTTACCAGTCAATAATAGACCTTGAACTAAACTACATGCTTCATGTAGTGTATGTCTTAGGAAAACGCCTTGTCCTTGAGTTCCTTGAGTTACTTTGATTACAACAGGGAATCCTCCAACAAAATCAATAGCACTTTCCACATCAATAATATCTCTAACATATGTGGTTCTTGGTACAGGAATCTTATTTCTTGCTAAAATTTGTGAAGCATGTAATTTATCTCTACTTTGAATAATTCCTTGCCCAGTATTTGCCGTCCATATCCCGAGTTGTTCTAAGTGTCTCAGTACTGCCACTCCATGCTTTGTTATCGAATGACCTATCCTAGGGATGACAGCATCGGCCATGAAAGGCTGACCCATGTATTGAATGTCGATGGAACCATCGGCAACATACAATGAAAACTTCATTGGATCAGCGACAAAAACATCCAAGCCACGTTTTTTAGCCTCTTCAACCAGACGCCGAGTGCTGTATAATCGCGGACCGCGAGATAACACAGCAAGTTTGATGTCCATAGCAGCGCGTAACATCAACACTTTTTGATATCATCGCCAATATTTGTCAAAAATCGTTTTATCGCGCCTTTCAAGTGCTAAGTTGAAATCGCAGGTGATATGTCCGAAGAGGATTTGGGTGCTGAAATCGAAGATATTTCGCCTCCTTTGGAGGACGAGGTTGATGCTGAACAAGTAGCCAATAACACTCCAGAGCCTCAAAATGCTGAACAGAAAATAAAAGCTCTAAAAGAAGGAATTAAGAAATCTAGATGGAATGTCTTTCTTCTATTAGGGGTATCTTTAGTAATGTTTGGTTTTGCTCTTTTCCCTCTAACTATGAGCGTTCCATACGATGAATTGTGGGGGACCTCAGAGAAAGATTTGGGATATGTTTGGGGTCCATCTTCTCCGGGAGAAGATCTTCTAGATGTTCCTTTTGAATTAGATGTCGAGATTGTAAGAGCGCCTTCAGTTGCTGATAATGTGACACTCGAAGTATATATCTTAAAAGCAAAAGATTGCCAAGACTTATCGCTTAGTGAATTAGAAGTTATAGCCAGAGGAGGAAATAGTCATAATAATCAATTTTAATCTCTAGAGTCACCGCTTGAAGGTGAAACATATACTTTTGATTTTGATTTAGATATGGGGCATTATTGCACTAAAGTTCAGTTCGTTGATAGTAAAGGTGAAACACTGAAGCAAAATACAAGATTAAACGTAAATGGTAAGTTATGGCCAAATCAGGTTGTTACTGGCTTACCAGGAATAGTATTTTTGGGACTTTCTATCTTTGCATTCATTGGTTCTCAAAAGAAAAGTGCCAAGTTAAAATCTATTCTTGAGAAGAGAAAAGTCTCTGAGGAGCAATTGATTTTAGAAGCAGTTTCAGAAGAGAAAATAGCACAAGGTCCAGCAGGCCCTCCTCAATCTGCAGACGGTCCTTCGGGCCCTCCTCAATCATCTTCAGGTCCAAGCGGCCCTCCACAAAAGGAAAAGAAAAGTGGCCCACCTCAATCTATGGTGTCTCAAGACACAAGCACTTCTAAGCGTTCAGGACCTCCGCCTACATCAACTACAGTAGAGATAGACACACACCAACAAGGTACTCCAGATTCGCTTACCGAAGTCGAGCCAACTCAAGAAACTGTAATCTCAAATGAATCTACATTTGAGCCTGCAGGAAATGGATATTTCTATCGGAAAATGCCGGATGGTACTTATGAACAAGTAATTTATGTTCAGTCAGCCGATGGAACATATATTCCATATCAACAATGACATTTGTCAACTAATTCAAAAATCGCCAGTTTGAGAATCAAATAGCGCTATGCTTGAAAGGGGATGTTGTTGAGGCCCACTTGGTTAGGGGCATGTCTGACGAATTAACATCGACTCTTACAGTTGCTAAACTGAAGGCGTTGTGTATTCTGAATGATTTACCTACCAGCGGTAAAAAATCTGAGTTGCTGGAGAGACTATTAGATTCTGGTTTACCAAGAACAGAGTTGGGTTTATCCGATATTACAGAAGAAATCATCGAGGAAGAAACTCTGGAAGAGGAGGTAGTATTCTCTCTTGAAGATGATGAAACCTTGACTCCCGAGGCAGAACCCACAGTAGTGGAAAAAATAGACAAAAAAGAACCTGCTGAAGTTCTTGAAGCCGAGATTATGGATGCGGATTTAGTTGAGTTAACTGAAGAAGTAAAAAAACCAAAAAGTGTTTCAAAACCTAAACCCAAATCAAGACAAGAGAATCCTATGACCTTGATGGAAATGGTGAAAAAGCCACAAGTCGCTGCAGGATTGATAGTTTTACTAATATTAGGTGCTGGAGGATGGTATTACTTTAGTTCTCAATTAGAACCATTTACTGCGGACCAACTTAGTTATGGAGATGAGATGAAATATACAATCTCCGATGGTAAATTTATGGTATCTGAAGGCTATGTAGACTTAGTCATCGACCAGATTGAAACCGATTATGAGTTCTGTAAAATAGAAATCGACATTGAAAGCGGAACAGGTGGTGTTTCGATTTCAGAAGGCGGAACCGACCAATTGGTTTCGCAATCTTCCAATGATCGGGTAGGTGCAGTAAATGTTCGTGGCGGTCATGGAATGAGTTGGCTTTCTGTTGAATCCGTTTCAACCTATGATTTCGATGACTTAGAAGTTGCCTTCCATAGTAAAGAGGAGTTATTTGGTAATACTATTTGCTCAGATTTCCCTGATAGAAGAGAGGGACAGGCAGAGATAACCTCTACTAAATGGACAGAATTGAGAGAGAGAGCAACAATTGGAAATAATGTCGATTGGAAGTTGAGGTTAGGTACAGACCAACTCGAAGGCAATCTAATGAATTATGGTGTCGGAGGATTTTTTGGTGATTTAGAAGTAATTACGCCCGGTTTTTCATTACTATTACAACCAGTTGAACTACAAGAATTACTTGGAAATGATTACATCGACGATGGTGCTTCAGGATTTAGACTTGGATGGGATTGGAGAGTTTTAGGCACTGAAGTGCTGGGTTCTACCGAAATGTGGAAAATTGTTGCAACAAATAAAGACGTTCAAGACTACTGTTTAGGTTCAGCAAGTATGACCCTTTGGGTAGAAGAAGGCAATCCTTGGGCAACTAGACAAACAGTGGATGTATTGATTTCTGGAAGTGATAGTAGTAGACAAGATTGCTCTACAACCTCGAAACTTTTAGGAGATTATGTTCTTCCTGAAGGAGAATTATCAATGAGCCACACTTTCCAAAAATCCTCATTAAAATTAGGTAGCAAATCATTAGAATATGGAATTTCTTATGATGCTAGACCGATGCAAAATGAACTTTCACCAGATGATGATGAATTGCACGAATGGGGCGTGAATGGAATTCATATGCCCGATCATTCAACAATTAGAACTCATAATTTAGATACTGCAATGCAATGTTTTGATTATTTCCAAAGCGCTGCGTCAGGAGCTACAGCAGCACTTGACGATGGAGGATATATTTGGAGGGCGATTGATTCTAATCTAGGTTCTACAACCCAATGGAATGTATCTTGGATAGCTACCGATGAGAATGCTGGATGGGTAAAATTCAATGTCACAGGTGAAGTAAGTTCCGAAAACTGCGATTTTGATTCTAAAGGTGTATACGATGACTCAGTATCCCATAATAGGGAGTTTATACCTAAAGTTTTGAATTTGAGTAACATAGAAACCAGTTTATTAGATTCAAATCGATTCCCAGAACTTTCAGGAGAGAAAGCGATTTTCACTTCATCTGGAACATTTCATCCAGAAACGCGTGTAGGTTATCTTGTAGTAGTCCCCGGCAGTGGAATAAATTCAATTTTTTCTAATATAGGAGATGCTACTGATGGTGCTACAACTGTTGACTTTTCTAGAGAATGGGACGCTGATGGCCTTGATCATAGATTTAACTTAGTAGTCGATGCTACCGATGGAAGATTAGTAGGTTGGAACTACGTAAATAGTAAATGATTATTTCCATTTCTTGTTAAAATCTGGAAGCGAAGGTGCTGAAGGAACATCACTATATTGCTGTGGATTTTGATACTGATATCCTTGAGTAGGAGGTTGGTTGGGAATTTTTGCAACTGGTCCACCTTGTCTAACCCATAATAAGATTAGTAGTAAAGCGATTACAACAACTCCTGCAATGATACTTGCAATAGTCCCCATTTCAAGATCACCAATTCCCGAAGACTCACTATTTGTATCGTCCCCTTTAGGCTCGATAATCGGTTCTGGTGGATGCCAAATAAAGTACGTGATATTCCAAGAAAAGTTTACTTCGCCTTGATTGTCATCTACTGCAGTAACTATGATCGAATATGGTCCAACAGTACCATTCTGAGCACATAGTACAGCATTGAAGCCAGTGTAATTATTTGTACAATTGATTATTCCCTCACGTAAAACCTCTTCTTGGGAAATTATTGCACCATTTCTTTTCCAAATATATTCTAACCCAATTTGTTGTTTAACCGATTCAGATAAGTCAAATTGTATTGAAAGGTTCAGTTCCTCACTACTCGAGTTAATTGTTAAATCAGCATTACTAGGGGCTATCAAATATTCATAACGATTGATATTATCGTCAATTAATTCATTACAATCTTCGTCAATTCCATTCCATATTTCTATTGCACCTGGATAAATTTCGGGGTTTGTATCATCACATTCCTCAAACCATCTATAGCCATCACCATCTTCATCTAAATCTGGAATCAATGGGTTCGTGGAGGTATTAAAAATTTCATCACCGTCAGTCAGTCCATCATTATCCGTATCATTATCCAACGGATCGGTGTAAAAACTGTTGAATTCATCTAAATCCGGCAATCCATCGAAGTCTCGGTCAAGACCAATGAAATCATCATCGATTCCTCCACTACAATTATTGTCAATTCCATCAAGCAGTTCTATCATGTCAGGATTGATTTGATCGTTAGTATCATTACAATCTTGGAACCAATAAAAACCATCTAGATCGCTATCGTTATCGAAGACCAAAGGATTACTCAGGTAGACCAATACTTCGTCACCGTCACTCAACATATCGCCATCAGTATCTTGTAAGGTAAGGTTTGTTTTGAAGAAATGATATTCACCAAAATCAGTTAATCCATCAAAATCAGTATCACTTGAATTAAATCCTTCATCCCATTGTCCATCACAGTTATCATCAATTGAATTGAGTAATTCAGGGGCGCCAGGATATATATTCGGGTCAGAATCATTACAATCTTGGAACCAGTAAAAGCTGTCTAGGTCAGCATCTGGATCTGGTGTAAGGGGATCAGTAAAGAACAGAATAACTTCCTGCCCGTCAGTTATACCATCTCCATCGGTATCGCTGACTAGAGGATTTGTTCCGTTGACAAAGATTTCTCGGCCATCATCTAAACCGTCACCATCAGTATCTACCGATAAAGGATCAGTTCCATAAACTAAGATTTCAAGACCATCATTGACTTGGTCATCATCTGTATCAATATCATCAGGGTCTGTTCCATGAATTTCAGTTTCGTCTGTATTGGTTAAATTATCTCCATCTCTATCAGGATTTAGTTCAGTTCCGTAAATGTTTAATTCCCAGTCATGGAAAGTACCAGAATCCCCATTACCCTGGTCTTGGACACCGATTGTCCAAGTTCCCGAAGAATCTTCATCCCAGTTATGTACAGATGTGAACATCCAATTATTCCAATCATTCCCGCCATCACCATGTTTTTCTGAAAGTACACTTTCAGTACCTTGAGGACTTGTTAGAATTATTTCCAAATCTCCTCTGTAATCGTGAGAAATATCTACAATTACTTCTACATGCTCTACTTTGATAGATTCAGATACAGTAATTGAATCGCTAATAATGGTATTAGAGTTATCAGGAATTTCGATATCGTTCATATCTAGGTTTCCTGACAGCCAAGATATTTCTTCATCAACATGATTCCAATTAACCGCTAAGTCAACCGCAGCACTGGCATCTACAACGCCATAACCATACTTGTGGCTAACTTCATGACCAGCACCATTAGTAGACCATGAAGAGTCACTAGCATGATTTTTTCTGGAGGATTGCACTAAGATGTGTTGAATATCTCGATAAGAAAGGTTTTGGTTGGCATCTAGCATTAGGGCGATTACACCAGAAACTAGAGGTGTGGCAGAAGAAGTACCGCCAAAACCATCGGTGTAGTCTCCATTTTCATAACCAGCATTTCCTTCAATATCAGTGGTAGTAATTCCTTCTCCATCACCATCTGATGGAGCAGCAACCAAAATATTGGCCCCAGGCTCCGCATACCAAGATTGAACTCCCTTGTGCGTAACAGCGGTAACAGCAATCGTATGTCTGCTATTTGCATATCCATCATAGTTTGAATTATCATCATCATCAAGGCCATTGCCTGCTGCCCAAGTGATTATATTTCCAAGTCCACCTCTTCCAATTTCAATATTGTCTTCAAATGCAGCCATCATCAAAGGTCCAGGGGCTTCGACAGTATTCCCATTATCACTAGGTCCCCAAGAATTAGAGTAAATATCGATAGATTGCCTTTCATGACTTAGAGCATTACCTTCTCTTGAATCAGTGGTAGAACAGGAAATTAGTTGCAATCCTGCCAAACTTGCGAGAGGAGCAGCACCAGAAACTCCAATCGAATTATTGCCAGCAGCGGCCGCAACTCCAGCAGCAGAGGTGCCATGACCATCATTAAATGCAGGAGTTGGATCTCCATCATTTCCACAGAAGTCATAATCCAAATTATCAGCATAGTAGTTATCGAGGTCTGCATGGTCCCAATCTAGTCCATCATCAACAATACCAATTACAACTCCGCTTCCGCGATAATTATTCCAGGCACCAGTGATATTGACATCTTCGCCACTTACCCCTCCATTGGTTTGTCCAGTATTTTGTAGATGCCATTGATCTGAAAATAAAGAATCATTTGGAGTCCATTTTGGCCTCATATCTTTTTCAATCAATGGATAGGCGGTTTCAATGAAATCATCTTGTTGCCATTCTGCAAAAAGTTCTATTGCAGTTTCATAATCAATATCGACAATCCAAACATTTTCTAGAGCCTCGACAGGTTGGCCAACAGGATTTTTACTAACGACGACCCATTGATTTGCAGTTTCTAATTGGGATGTGCTATATTGTGAAAGGTCGCTAACTCGGGCAAACGCATTCCTAACGCTTGGAGAGAATCCATATGTTATGGGGGCTTCTTCCCAGTTATCGGAGAGAGGTGCGCCTAATTCTTGGAACTCCAGTTCTGCCGGTTCCGCATAAGCGATTAATGGGGTAAGGCTTGATATTATCAAAATTGATATCAAAGCCACCGCACGCATACCACTCCCTCCATTGATTTCATATTATGACTATTGGTTTAATGTACAACACTCAATAGACTCTATTTTTCGCTTTCGAATTTAAAAGATTGTTTAAAATTAGATATCTAATTCAGCTGAGAAATTCATTTGTTCTGGATTTTCCACTGCTACTAATGCCCTTATACTGTGCTGTTTAGCTAAAAATTCAGGGGCTTGTGCTACCTTAACTCTACTCTCCTTGATAGATAGCTTTTGACCCGGGGAGATATTTAATTCGCCTTCTGGTATCCAAAATCCAATTACTCCCAGTTCAAGGTGATTACAAACTACCAGATTTTGTCCGTCTTCATCTGTCTCAATTCTAATTACTGTTAGCGGCGAATTTGATGAGATTAATTTAGCAGCAGGTTGCCAGTCATTCCATGTTTCATCTAATGGCTTTGTTAGTTCTAAGGCTTGCTTTTCGATGCTGGAAATTTGTTTTTCAAACGCTTCAGAACTAGATTTATTAAGATTATTTAATCCATCAAGATATTCTCTTAGAGCCACATTTTGTTGGCTTTCTTTTTCGGTTAGAGCAGAATTAGCTAAAACCATTGATTCAGCAAGTGATTGTAAAAGATCCATATTTTCTACTTCAATTGCACATTCCATGGCCTCATCCAATACTTCGATTGCTAATCCGGCTTCATCAATTGCGAGCAGACTTTTCCCAAGGTTTGAGAGTGTTATTGCGGCGTTATTCTTATTTTGTTCGACCATTGAATGTGCTAGGTCGATATGTGAGTTCGCATTTTTCACATCTCCAGAAAGATGTCTCATTATACCTGCACAAACCACATATTGCAATCTTTCTTCTTTGGTTGCTTGAGCCTGTCGATCAGCCGTTTCAAACAACTTAGCCGCTCTTTCCCAATTACCATCAGTTAACGCTAGTAACCCCAATTGATTCATTGCTCTCATTTCTGCACCTCTGTCATCTATGAGCGTTGCACTTTGAAGGGCTCTGGAAAGATGAAGTCTTGCCAGAGTTAAGTTTCCAGACATTTTTGCTAACATTCCTAGGGCGGATTCCATTCGGTATACATGGCCCGCCATTGCACGATGAGCGATTTCAGCAGATGCTTCGTCCAGCGGTGCTAAACCAAGTCCTATACTTTCCAAAACTTGGCTCATATCATCGATTCCGTTGTTGTATAATTGTAAAATGTCCGAAGTTTCCTGTTTTTTCGATATTAATGATAAATAATTATCAAATTCTCGTATAGGTTCGCAAATTTTAGGTAATGCGCCTAGTGAATTCATGTGTGATTTTTTTACAACCCCACCCAAGAGATGTTTACGTAGTGCCCGAATAGATTTTTGACTTGAGGTTTGTTCAGGATTATTTTGAATAATTGTTTTTGTATCGCCTTTGGTATCTAGTAAGGAATCTACCATCCAAGTTAATTTTGCTTGAATATCATACTCACCGGCTCTACTAATTGCGTATCTCATTTCTGCAGCACGTACTCTTCTTGAAAGACTGTTTAGCCCTGATTTTGCTTGTTTTGGACCAATTCTCGCTAATTTTTGAATAAAAGTTGAAGGTGGGCACGTTGAAAATCCTAAGTTTACTTTTTGACTGGTAGTTGTCATTTTGAAATCATCAGTCACTAGTACCACATCGCGACTTTCCTTTGATAATTTTGAGGCTAAAACCATCAATGATAAATCGACATCTTGCGGTGATGCTTTTTCGCCTATTTGAGATGCTAACCCACGAATCTGATCTTCCTCAACTGTTATTGTAGTCAACAGAGGCTTGATTGTGGCTAATAGATTAGGCTGCTTTTTCCATCTTTGAAATCTCACATTCCTAACTTCATCATGTACTCCAGGAGTGACAAATAAGCCCTCTTGAGTCAAAATTTTCCCTAAATCTCTAACAAAGGAATCTGGCGCCATTGAACCCAAGTGGATAAAGCAATTCGAGTCAACAACCCATGTCTGCGTCATAAACACTCCAATACCCTTCATTGATTGAGTTTTACCCCGATAAATTATCTCATTAATGGTTAAACATGCGGTATTTCAAAAAGCCATTACCTCTTGGTTATAGTTGGTGGAGAGATGACTAAGAAATCCAAGAGTCGTGATTTAGACCACCTAATTGAGCAAAATGATACCGAGTTGACATTTCTGTCAGCCTATGGTGGCGTTGCAAATGACAATGAAGATCCAGCAAGTATTCTATCTGCACTCAAAAGATTTCTAAAAGCAGGTGGCGTGACAATCCAAGAAAAAAATCAACGGATTGAATTCGATTTCGGTTATGCACAATGCGTTGAAAAAGGTTGTAAAATATACTTCAAAGGGAGTAGTCTGCCATTGGTTAAGAGTGACTTATTGCAGAATGGATTTATCGATGGAAAATTACCTGTACGCAGAGGTTCATGCACAGTTACCATACAACTCTGGGATGTAGAACAGAGACGCTTTGTTGAGCGCCTGATTGAGCATATGAACAAATAACTAAACTTCCATTTCCCATAACTCATCACCAATCCAATGCAAGGTTTTGATTCCTTTGCCCTTAGTCGATGAAGCCATTTCTTTTCCATCAAGTAATGACCAACCAATTGCTAAGGGTTTCTTGTGAGTCACGTCTCTAATCCAAACTAACTCTCCTTTCTCGATATTTTCATCAGCTGCTTGTACTCCAGCAACCATACAATCTGCNCCGTTCATCAAAAATGGAATCGCACCGTGATCAACTTCAATCCATTTCGCTGAACCGGGATAATCCAGTAAACCACGGAGAGTTAAAAATACAAATCTTTCATCATCTTCATTTTTCAGTTCAACAGTTTTTGCAATCTTATCTACAAAAACCATTTTCCAAGGTCCATATTCGGCCATTTCAAGAAACGCACCATCAACAGACAAATCGATTTGCAAAGATTCTTCCAATTCTTTTAACAGCGGAGCAATATTTTTTCTTCTAACAGGTCTTCGTTTACGGATACTCCAATCCTTGCTCATATCATGGCCTTATCTTCATGGTCTTTGACAGTTTTCACTATCGAGGGTTTCATGGGCTTGATATCTTTGGGTCGATTATGGCCCTATGGTGCTCTATTCGAACTTTCTCAAAACACGCTGCTGAATTAGGTAATCAACAACCATCAGAACCAGTATTTTTTGTCAAACCAAGTAACTGTATTCAGACCACAGGTTCAATAAAAGTCAGTTCTCATCCNGGAAGCGTTCATCATGAGGTTGAATGTGTCATTNGTTTAGATGAAAATTTAGAATTAGATTCTATTGCAGTNGGACTTGATTTGACCGACAGAGACAAACAATCTGAACTTAGAGAAGAACAGTTGCCATGGTCCAAAGCAAAGTGCTTCAAAGGCAGTGCTATAATCGGTAATTTTTCCAAATGGCAAGGAAGAATCAGTGACTTATCCAATGANTCTAGTAAATTGGTTCTTCGNTTGAAGGTNAATGAAGAAATTCGTCAAGAAGCGAAATTATCCTCGATGACGATAAAACCTGAAATTCAAATGNAAAGNCTACTAAAATGGGCACCTGTTCAGTCGGGAGATTATATTTTNACAGGAACTCCATCAGGTGTTGAACAATTATTTGTTGGTGATAGGGTTTATGCATCGCTTGAAACAGTAGATGGAGAGGTTATCTCCTCTATTGATACAGTTTGCGAGTGAGGGTTGATTTCATATATCCCTCGTTTGTCGGTGTCACCTGCAAGGAGACGGTATAATGGCTCAATGGCATGGAATTTCAAGACGCAAACCTAGTGGTGGTCGAAAAGTAAGGGCTCGCGGTAAGCGTTCTACAGAAATATCAACAGAGAAGCAACTAGCTCTTATTGGAGAATCTAAAAAGAAGGTTTATCGAAGAACCGGTGGCAACACTCTNGTTAGAGTACTTGCTGCTGATAAAGTATCTATTAACAACCCNAAAACCGGTAAAACTACCCTTGGTACAATTGAGAATGTTGTAGAGAATGAATCAGATCCTAACTATGTCCGTAGAAATGTCTTAGTCAAAGGTGCAATTATTGAAACTGACAAAGGGCGTGTAAAAATCACTTCCCGTCCAGGTAAGGATGGAGTAATTAACGGCGTTCTACTAGAATGAATGCGTTTATCAGTTCAACACCTGTCCCCGTTATAGGTGAGTTAAGTGGAACATAATCCAGACCGACTATCTGTTTGGCCAGGATATTTTGATACAAGAGTATCTCGCCGTAATGGTCGAAGAGTTCCCAAGGATTCATCTGTNATCAAACCAGACCTTGAAGGATTATTTATGGCTGCAAGAAAAGTCGGCCTCAAGAAGATTAAGCGAGAAGAAAATACTAGTCATCCACGCAGNCCACATGGTAAAGAAGGTAGGCTATGGGTTAGTAGGTCGGGAGCTAAACAATCAATAGGTGCTAATACTAAAGAAGAATTATTACAATTGATTGGCGGTGAATGGCGTCAAATTCAGAGAGATATGAAAGATGCTGATGCAAAACGAGTTGCTCAAGGCCCGCAAACCGGAGATCGTAGGGCTCGCTCTCAGCGTAAGGTCCGCTCTAATCAACCTGTAAAGCAGAAAGGTAGTTTCAAGAAACGCGGCTTCAAAAAACGCTAATCAAAGCGGGACTTCATGTAACCATCCAAAGATATCTTCATTGGTTTCATTTTGAATTCCTACTAATTGATNATACAATAGTTTAGTCATTTTCCCAGGTTTTCCATCACCATATTTGGCTTTGTTTTCACCTTTNGTAATTGAACCAATTGGTGATATGACGGCAGCAGTGCCGCAGCAAAATGCTTCATCTGCNTGCATTGCAAATTCTGCAGTTACTTTGGTTTCATGCACCTCAATACCATTGTGGCGAGCGAGTTTTATCAGGCTATCACGGGTTATTCCTGGAAGAATAGTTCCGGTTAATTCAGGAGTATAAAGGACTCCATCTTTGACACAGAAGAAATTAGCAGCTCCAACTTCTTCGATACAAGTGTGAGTTTCAGCATCAAGATAAATCACTTCAGCGTATCCTTCAGCTTTTGCTTTCTTACTTGGCATCATACCAGGTGCGTAATTTCCAATTGCTTTAACTCCGCCAGAACCACCAGGGGCAGCTCTGTGATGCTCTTCTGAAATTACTAGATCAATTGCAGTAACTCCCCCTTTGAAATATGGTCCAACCGGGGTAACATAAACCAAAAATCTGTATGATGGAGCCGGTGAAACTCCAAGCACAGCGCCAGAGCCCATCAATAATGGACGGACATACATNGCGCCTCTACCAGTAGGTGGTAACCAACGTAAATTTTGTTGAACACATTGTTCTACTGCATCGATAAAAATAGATTCAGGAACAGGCGGCATTTTTAGTCTATCTGCACCTCTTTGCATTCTTCTTGCATTCTCTTCAGGCCTAAAGAAAACAACTCTATCTTTAGAAGTTCGATAGGCTTTCATTCCTTCAAAAAGACCTTGTCCATAATTTAGAACGCCAGCAGCTGGAGATATTTTCATGTCCCCGTAAGGCATTAAATCGCCCGGTTTCCATGGTTCATTTATNGCGGTTTCAGTGATGTACATAGTGTCTGTAGGAGTTAGAGAGAACGTCAAACTATCCCAATCAATCTCCTCACTCATATGAACCCCAACAGTCCTGCCATAGAAATTCGGCTTTCAATCATTACTGTTGAAAAATTATCCTTTACAAGCCATTTTTATAGTAAAAATTCAAAATCCCCCGGATGTTGAAATGTTGTATGGGGCAACCTTCGATTCAAGAAATGTCTTCTGATTTGGCTCTAAAGATTGAAGAAATTGGTGCTCCTGTTGGTATCGCAATCTTTTGTCTTTCACTTCTACTATTTTTGCAAGGACACAGAAGATTACCACTGGTTTCTTTTGTCATTGGTGCTGCTATAGGTTACTATTTATCTCCACAAATAACTCCACTGGCTGCTGAATTAGGATTATCTTTAAGCGCGACTCAAGTTACTGGAATAGTATGTTTTGCAATAGGTGCAATATTAGCAAGCTTAGTGAAAATGTCAACTAGAATGCTAACATCTGCCTTTATATTTGTAACTTTTTCAACAGGTATTCAGACATTGAACAATTATGGCTTTGATGTCGAAAGAAGTAACTTATGGAGCGGTATTGCTGCTTTAGCAGCCTTATTCTTCACNATGGGAATNAATAAAATTTTACCGATGATAGTTTCAGCTATTTTNGCTGCTTATGGCTTCCTTACTGCAGCCCTTTTGATAACAGGTAATCCACTTTCGACGTTTGAACCAGTTGAATTCAAAACCTTCGCTTTGATGTTNCCAATATTTGTATTCAGTATTTTCTTACAACGTATAGATGTCAATAAGTTAGAAGAAAAAGAGTTGGCAAAAGAGGATCCAGATCCAGAATATGTCGAAGCTCAACAACATTTCATACCTCTTTAACCATACGAAGCCCAATAGGAGTCCATTGTTTGGGCTGAATGTTGAGGGTTATGCGATTTGACGGTAGGCTTGGAATTATCAGTGGCCGATATCATTCGGTAGATGATTCCAAAGATGGTAATGGCCATCAGACTATTCTCGAAGTCTTCGGTAGATGTGAAGATGGACGCTCAGTATGCCTACTGATATCAGGAATGGTTCCGACATTTGAAATCACTCCGCTAAGTACATGGCAAGANGGACAAGAAATACCACAACTTTTCGTTGACAAATTAAAACGCCTCGAAGCAAATGAAGATATTGTGTCAATTAGCGGGCCAGAGATGAAATTGACAGATCTTGGAATGCGCCCAATTTGGAAGGTCACTGCTCGCCAACCATTCGTTGTCCCAGGTCTTAGAAAATTTCTAGTCAAACAATCCTGGCAAATTTTTGCTGGCGACATACCTTTCATGAATCGCTTATTTTTGGATAATGACTTGAGTATGCACATTCATGCTAAGGGTGAAATTATCGATTCTAGGGATGTCATTGGGGATGATGAGGAACAGAGATTCAGAGTGTTAAAGGCNGGAGGGGCAGGAAGATATGCAGTGGATATAACGGTTTCATGTGATGTGAAAGATCTATCCGATTGCGAACCTTTCCAAGTTCCATTCAAGATTTTTTCTTTCGACCTTGAGACCAGTATAGAACATGAGAAGATACTCTGTGCAGCAGCATGGGTTGAAGATATGTCTAATGGTGTACGGCAAGAATTCTCCTTTGAGGGCGATGAATCGTACATTATGGAACAACTAACATTGGTTGTAAGAGGGCAAGACCCTGATGTCATAACTGGATATAATATAGATAATTTNGATTTACCAAAACTCAAGGATAGAACGGATGTCCAGTCTCGAAAATCAGACTGGCGTAAACGAGCTTCATTGTTTGGATGGGGTAGAGTTGAACAATCAGAGGCAGAGCATAAGAGAACTAGAACGGGGCTAATTCCTCGAAGGCAAAGCAATAGAGCATGGAATGTTGCAGGACGAAGTATTGTTGATGCTTGGTGGCAGGTTAGAATGTCACTAAGNCCGCAGAGAGAGACATTATCATATGTTTCAAATCTATTATTTCCAGAAGATAAAGATAAGCAAAAAATGGATGTTGACGCTTCCAAGATGGATAAGGAATGGGCAGAAAGGCCTGATGTTGTGATGGAATATTGTATCAGAGATGCTGCTTTACCTATTGATATTCTCAATCAGTTNCAAGTCTTAAGGCGTAAAGAAGCGGTTGCAGCCGTTGCTAAAGTTTCATTTGATACTGCTGCAAACGGTAGCAGTAGNCAACTTGTNGACTCNCTAATTATNAGACTGGCTGATAGAGAAATGGTGGCAGTTCCNTTAACTGGTTCNGCAGAAGCNAAAGAGGGNCAAATTACTGGTGGCTATGTTCACGATGTGGCAGCAGGNCTCCATCCTTGGATTGCAGTTTTAGATTTCAAAAGTATGTATCCTTCGATTATGATTGGCAATAATATCTGTTATACAACTCGAATAGACCCGGTACAATCAGACCAACCAGGTGAAGATGAACCCGTTTATACTGCACCGACAGGNGCTAGATTCCGTCATCAAAGTGTCCGTAAAGGCCTCGTTCCAACCCTTCTTGAAAACTTAATGGGACAGAGAGATGTCCACAAAGCATCATTAAAATCTGCCAAAGAGCAAGGCGANTCAGCTGGAATAATGTTTCATGATTCAATGCAATATGCGGTAAAAATTCTTATGAATACTTTCTATGGAGTATTTGCTAGTGGTTTTTACCGTTTCACTCATCGTGATCTTGGCTCATCAATCACCGCTTGGGCTAGATTCAATATCAAGGATATAATTTCTCAATTAGAACAAGAAGGAAATCATGTTGTTTATTCTGATACCGATTCAATTTTCGTTCGCTCACCAGTCCCTGAAGGCTCTCCTTCAACGATAAAGCAAGAAGACATAGTTGCGGCAAAACAAGGTNATAAAGAGGCACAAAAACAAGTGGATTCTTGGAATGAAGCCAAACAAAGCATGCTTGATTTCGGACTTGAAATTGCTGAACGATATAGTAAGGATTCCGCGGTATTAGAATATGAAAAGGGACTCTCAGTATTCTTCAGNCATGGAGCTAAAAAACGCTATGTTGGACAAGTNGTCTGGCCAAATGAAGAGATGCTAATTCGTGGATANGANACACAGAGGACAGACTCCTTTTCTTATCTAACAAAAACGATGAAACAATTATTTGGATTTGCTTTGGCTGATGAAGGCGATGAATTAGTAAAATGTGCTTTAGATAGAGTCAAGGCACTGAAAGAAAATCTAGTAGATGCTTCTGAATTAATTTTAGCTAAATCTTGCAAAGGTCATGTTAACAAAGACGGATCAATCGACTTTTCAAAGCACTATGCNAAACCGGAAAGTATGGCTCAAGTAAGAGTAGCTAAAGCAAGAATCGCTTTAGGTCTTGGATTTACTTCAGGAATGAAAGTATCCTATGTAGTGACCGATGCTTCAGTTAGTCCAATGACTGTTAAACCTTGGTTGGAGACTGAAGAAAATGGCGGAATAACAGGCTATGATGGTCGTTTTTATGCAGAGAGATTAGCAGCTGCTCTTGGTAGAATTACTGAAGCATTTGGCTGGAATGCAAAAGAATTAATTGCTGGAAATAAACAAACTTCTCTATTTTCATTCTAAATTGACCCATTCGACGGGAGTATTTTTGACATATGCTATGTACACCTAGCACAATGAAGTCTCATGTTAAGTCGATTCTAATGGCTCTGATTATGGTATCAACTAGCCTCACAGGATGTATTTTTGGTGATGAAGATGATAGCGAAGTTCCCGTCACTGCGGTCTTTTCTTACTCGCCTACAAGTAATATTCGAACTGGAGATAGTGTTGAATTAGATGGCTCAGCATCCTTGCCTCAAGATGGCTCACTTACCTACAGTTGGGATTGTGACGGAGATGGTGCTGCTGATGAAACAGGTCAAAAAACCGATTGTTCATGGGAAGTAGAAGGTACGTATAGTGTTACATTAACAGTTTCGTCCGGCGGTAAAAGTAATTCACAAACCAAAGACATAACAGTTACAGAAGCACCTGTTGGCTCGCCAAAAGCAGAAATTACTCAATATGCTGATGAAGAAGACTGTCTTTACGATGATATTGACGAAACAAAGAATATCTTAGTTTGGATTTGTTCCATGGATAAATCTGATTCNGACCGTGAGATAACTGACACCACAACAGTTCAATTAGACGGTTCAGATTCTGAATCTGGTGGTGACAGTGAGTATATCACCACTTGGAATTGGGATATTAATTTGGAATATGATTCTGACGGCGATGGAAATTTAGAAAATGACGCCGACCTTACTGGTGAACAAGTAGAATGGAAAGATGTTGCTCCAGGTGAATATGAAGTCAACCTCTCTGTAACAAATAGTGCTGGTGCGATGGACGGAGATAAAATCAAAGTTTATGTTTCGTACTATGGTGAATGGAAAGATTTCCAAATCGATGGAAATAATTCTGGTTCTCCTAAAGTAATTGAATTTGATATGCCTGTAGTTTATGACAGAGATCAAGGCAACACAATTAGAAAAGTAGAGTCAATTCTAACCTATCCTCAAATCGATGATGATTGTGTATTAGGGGATAATCAATGTGGTAATACTTTGAACATTTATGCATTTAATGAAGAGGATGAAGAAGCCTCCAATACATCCGATACAGCCAATGAAAATCGTGATGAAGGAGATTGTGATTCGGATAATTACTGTGTTTTATTACTACTCAGTTCCTACATGTTTATGGATACAGAATCGACATGGGATGATGGAGAATGGATGATGCAAATCAGAAATAATCGATGGAATGATGTTCAAGTCGAATCGATGGTAATTATTCTCCACTACAAGTGATATTGTAATCTATTTAGAAAGCACTTTGATGGAGAGACTCGAGGANTGNATATGCGAAGAACTAGAATCGTCGCTACTATNGGNCCNGCATCACAAGATAATGAGATGCTTTATTCACTTTTCCAAGCTGGAATGAACGTCTGTAGATTGAATTATTCACATGGTGAGCCTGAACAAAAAACTGAACTTTATCACAGAATTCGTTACATGGAAGAAAGTATTGGGCGCCAGACATGTATCTTAGCAGACCTCCCAGGTCCAAAATTAAGGCTTGGAGAATTCGTAGGAGTCCATATTTTNGCTATGGGTAAAAAAGTAGAATTGCACTGTGGAATAGCAAAGATGACTGATGCAAGTGCAGAAAAATTACCAGTTCAATATGAAGGNCTTTCNGCAGAATTGNAAAAAGGTGATCCAGTTCTACTTTCCGACGGATTAATCAGGCTCAAAGTAATATCAACAACGGGTGAAAAATCTGGTATTGTTACTTGTAAAGTAATTGATGGAGGGCCAATAAGTTCTCGAAAGGGAATCAATGTTCCAGGCACATTAGTCGACTTACCTGCTATTGGGCCAAAGGATGAGATTGCATTGAAACACGCTTTGGATACTGGTGCTGACTTGATCGCAGTAAGTTATGTTCGAACCCCTCAAGATTTGCAACCTGCTAAAGATGAAATAAAATCTAGAGGACTTACTACATGGGTAGTCGCAAAAATAGAGCATCCAATGGCCTTAGAACATTTAGATGATATTCTTGATACTGCCGATGCAGTAATGGTGGCAAGAGGAGACCTTGGTGTTGAAATTCCTCTTGAAGAAGTACCAATTGCTCAACAAAGAATAATCGATGGAGCNCTAGAAAGGGGTATGCCAGTTATCGTTGCAACTCAAATGTTGGAAACTATGACAGTNAATCCTAGGCCAACNAGAGCAGAAGTTAGTGATATTTCAACCGCAATTCGGCAAGGCGCCACAGGGGTCATGTTATCCGGTGAAACAGCGTCGGGACAATATCCTCTTGAGGCNGTTCAAACAATGGCCAAAATCGCCCTTTCTACTGAACAAGGACTTGACTCAAGTCAACTGAAACCAGAGTCTGTAACTCGTTTCAAGTCGACCAGAGCAGTTGCGCATGCTGGAGTAGAATTAGCTAAAATGGCTAANGCATCAAGGCTTCTAGTTGCGACAGAAAGAGGAAATGCACCTCGTTTNGTATCTTCTTATAGNCCTAATATTCCAATTACGGCAGTTACGAANACTATCGAAACAGCAAGAAGAGTACAATTACTCCCAGGAGTAGATAGCCTAGTTGTAGAAGAGTTGGATAGAGGTTCTTTAACTATGCAGGGCGCTCTATCAAGACTTGTTAAACTAAAACGAATATTACCTGGCCAAAAAATTGTTGCAATTTCAGGTTCTCCTAAAGCGATAAGTGGAGTTACTAGCACTGCAAGATTATACAAAGTTTCCCAGCAGGGTGAAATCATTGGTACAGAATGAAAAAATAGTGTGAAATGCCACCACATAGCCTTGTTTTTGGGGAGTTTAAGGAGATTATTTCATGCGTCGCTTTCAAATAGGGGTTTCATGTCGGATGGCTGCTAAGGAGTAATTAATATGCCAGCACAATGGGAAGATAAGACTAAGCCACACCGTAATATTGTATTCGTCGGTCACGT
>PADF01000017.1 GCA_002702945.1 Methanobacteriota archaeon | reverse complement strand
TAGTACACTGAATGGTGCACATGGTTATTTAGAAATTCAAGATGAGAGTGGGATGAGACTTGGTCATGCAGTTATGGATTACAGATTCCATGCTGGCGGAAGAGATGGACAACTGAATCTATTTCCATATGTCGAAGTAATTGGACTTATGGAATTCATGCCAATGGATGTATTTATTCAAGCAGGTGAAAGTATCCAAATAATTATGACTCAAACCGGTCAAGATTATGTTCCTTCATCATCTTCTGTAGGTGGATATTCTATCGATTGGACAGAATCAACACTTACCTTGCCAATTGTGAAGAGGACATGTGATGATTTATTCAAAGTCCCAATGCAAGAATATGCTGATTCGACAGAGGGTATCAGAACCTGCTGAAATCAATTTTTCATGCACTATTCTCTTAAGCCGATGACAATCATTGACCATTATGGTGCTGAGTTTAATACCAGGTGTTGGAGAGAAATTAGCAAGAAAAATTTGTGATCATTTTGGCTCCGAACAAGCCGCTATGAGTCATCTTAAGGCTGGAGACATAGGTCGAATTGCAGAAATCGAAGGACTTTCTCCAAAAAGAGCATTATCCTTGGCCCGTACTGTTGCTGGCGATGATGGCCAATTTTTAGCCACCAAAGAATCAGTAAAATTACACCAAAAATTAATTCAACAAATCTCAGGATTTGCAGCATCAGCAGCAACTAAAGAACGAATGCAATTATTGATGCCAATAAATGATATATCTTCGAGGAGAGAAATGATCTCTCAAGCGATTGACTTTCTAAATCAACACTCAAAAACACAAGAAATATTACACTCACTGTTTCGAAGTTTATCTTCTCCAAGAAATACGATTGAGAGATATGAACGTGTAGTGGTAAGTCATGAGCCACGAGAAAATCTGAAGCGCTACTGTAGAGTTTTAACTCCGGGTGAAGGAGAAACCTGGAAAGACTATACTGTTTTCAAAAGTGTTACTTGGATTGGGAGTGGTGCTCCTGCACAAGCACCAGANGGATGGATTATTTTAGGAAGTAAGCCNAACGAAGAAGTAATTATTCCAGAGAAAACATTGGACTGGTTCAAGAATAACAAGAGAGTTTTACAGAGTTTATCAAGNACAATCAGTCTACTAACATCTACCGATAAAGAGCATCCATTTCTTAGTCTGTTAGAAGGCGCAACCACAGGATTATCACAGTTGCCAGCNNTACTNGATAGTCTGTATGACGAAGGAGATATGGCTAAGGCAGAATTAGTCAAAGACAAACTTTGGGCTTTCACCAAGAATCTCCAAAAGCAAGTAAATCAAGAGGTAGAGAAGGCAATGAANGATGCTAAATTAGCNCTAAGTGGTGCTGAATTACTAGAGGCACTATCTGATGGAGCAGGTTTCCAACGTAAATTGAAAGAGGTTACGGGACATGTTATCGATGAAGCAATGCAAGATGCGACAAATCAATTATCAGAACTATTNCAGGGTACTGGAGTAAGATGTCCTCCAGTTNTCTTCACNTCTGATTGGCCGGCGAAGGTTGATNGANCAGTGATTGATGGAATTGANAGTGCTTTAGAAGACAAATTAAAGGCACAAAAAGCCGATCATATCTATACAATGGCTAGAAAGTTAGGCCCATTGAAGGGNTTATGTGAAGATGCTATTAGAAGTTTNATCGAATGTGAACAATGGTTAGCAATAGCAAGATGGGCAAATCACTACCAATGTTCTATGCCAGAAATAGTCAGTCACGGAATTTGGATAAAAAATGGCCGCCACATCTTGCTTGGAATCGATGCTGACCCTGTCACATATGGACTAGGAAATGCTGCAGAAAGTGAAGATCAACAATCTTTAGCACTTCTTACAGGAGCAAATTCTGGTGGTAAAACTACCCTACTAGAATTATTGGCACACACATGTATACTAGCGCACATGGGTTTACCTGTTCCTGCAGATAGTGCAAGAGTTGGGGGGGTTGAATCTTTGCATATCCTTGCTAAGGCTGGTGGGACTCAAAGTGCGGGTGCTCTAGAGCAGACATTAGTTGAATTGGCCGATGTTGTCAGTGACCCAACTCCTAAACTGATACTTGCAGATGAACTGGAAGCGATAACCGAACCTGGTGCAGGTTCTAGGATAATTGCTGGTATGCTTCTTGCTGCACGTTCACAACCAGATACCTGCATGATGCTTGTAACTCACTTAGCGCCAGCAATTATCAAGGCATCCAAATGTGATGATTTGAGAGTCGATGGAATCGAAGCAAGCGGTCTTGACAGTGACTTAGAATTGATAGTAGATAGAACTCCAAAAAGAAATCATTTGGCTCGCTCAACTCCTGAATTGATTGTCAAGAGACTTGTTGAAAGAAGCAATGGACATGCCAAAGAATTATTTGGCGATATTCTTGAAATGTTTTAGTCTTGAGGCAGATTTAATTCTACAGCAAATAATGGGTCTGGGTCAGTTGAATCGTGATAAGCAACAACTACTCCACCGTCATTTAATATTCCGAGTGAAGCGAAATCAAATCTGATATCATTTCCGGCACCAGATGTTGAATCTAAATCTCCTTGACCAATGTATGTCAACGTATCAGGAGACATATCTTCAGAGTATCCTCTAACGTGGAATACTGTATCAACATCGGGACCTGCNGCACTTTGNTATCNAACATTCAATACGAAAAGATCTAGCTCTCCGTTTGCTTGGAATTCCCATTCTTCAATTTGTGAGGCCATGTCCCCCATATCATAGGTGTAATTTTCCCATGTAAATGCGCCATCAGTTGATTTGTAATGAGTGAATGATGTTCCTGAATTTGCAACGCAATGTATTGTTCCTGAACTATCGATTTGACAATATTCTGAAGGGAATTGAACTGCTAATTCATTCCAAGACAATGAAGTATCCATAAATGCAGCATTACCGTTATTGTAGTAACTAGGGAATATTAANCCGCCACTTGGCATAGGNAATGCTCGCATTTCTTTGTGTGGTTTGTTAACATCATAATAACTTGAAAGTGATGCATTGGTGAAATCTAAATCCAGTTCAATATCAGGATCTCCTCCATCTCTTCCAGGGAATTGGAATGGATAGTAATTGAGCCCATCAACACTAATTTGCCCCCCTGCATTGAGGCTTTGATGCCAGAAGTTTGAGACTACTATACTTGCCCAATCACCACTACCCATTGAAGATTGAATCGGACCGATAACCTCAACTTGCCANGAGCGATCATAGAATGGTTCAGTGATTCGATTATAGCACCACTTCCACTGGTCTTCAGACTCATCATATAGGATTGCATAGAATTTATCCAGTTTCAAATCACCACCAACATAAGGGTACCANGACATCGAAATAATATCTCCATTAGTCGCTTGAACTATACTTCCTTCACCCAGACCTTCTTGTCCAGGATTAGTAGGTACTGCAGTCACACATTGTCCAAGTGCAGGTAAAACTCCNGGTATGTAGGTGTCCCATTCATGTCCACGATCAAAACTCCATACTGGATATTCTCCGCCNATGTTTAGTATTTGACCTTCGATAGTAGTAGCAAGATAATGTTCACAACAATTTCCACCATAAGANGCATCAAAAACCGCCCATGATAGATTTGTAGACTGATTTGTTGCTAAATCAATAGAAACAAACATTCTCTCAGTCTCATGACTTTGTTGATCAATCAGTTCGTATGAGTCCCAAAGTGGGACAATAACTTCTGACTCGACTAGAGCCTCACCTTCTCCAAAACATCCTGCAGTCAGCATAGAAAGAACCAATGCCACACTTAGAAATGCTCTGCGCATGATTTCGCCTACACTCGATATCGTTTGAATGCGTCGATAATCAGTGCGATTAGTTGACTGTGAAACCAATAGTAGTTCCATCCACTTCGAAAGTATCGCAATCTTCAGTAATTTTATCAACTTCTGAATGGAAAATAACTTCTGATGCTCTGGTTTCATTGACAATCCATTGCTTGTCCTCATCAAATAATTCAGGTGCATTTATCATCCAAATTTCGAGATTGATATTTGCCTCAATTTCTAAATTCAAATCTTTACGCTTTGCTTGAATTCTTCTAGTAATGTCTCTTGCAAGACCTTTTGAAAGTAATTCTGGAGTGTCATTCATGTCTAGAACCAGACTTATTTGACTAGAGTCTTCTCCTTGTCCGACTTGAATTGTTGATGCTGCAAAGCCTATTCTCTCAGTTCTTCTAATTTCGACATCAGTCTCTTCAATCTTAACACCCATAATTTCACAATTACCAGACTTGATAGATTCAAGCATCGCAACAGGATCTTTAGCATTCTTAATTTCTCCAGCGATTGAATTTACTTCGCTTCTTGCTTTAGGCGCAAGAGCCCTAAAGTTTGGAGCCAATTCTATTTGTTGGAAACGATCTAAATCTTGTTCAATTGCTATACTTTCGACATTCAATTCTTCTGCTAATATGTCATGAAATTGTGAAAGATCAGGTCCCGAAACAATCCAACCTTCGCCACACGGTAACCTTTGTCTTCTTCCAGCTTCTACCCTAATTCTTCTACCTGTTTCGGCTAATTCTCTTACCAGAGTCATATTCGATTCTAAGGTCAAGTCCTGAGGAGGTAATTGAGCAGTGGCTTCAGCGGCTTTTTCATCCCAACTATCAGCAGTAGAACCTTCCAATGAACCAGGGGTTCCTAATGGCCATGCTGCTTGGTGAACTGATTCACCATTCAAATTTCGATGGATTATATCAACCATGAACGGGCTAACTGGTGCAACCAATCTACATACAGTTGTCAAAACTTCATGAAGGGTATTTTGACAGGCCAATTTATCATTATTTTCGGCCTCATCCCATAATCTTCTTCGACTTCTACGAACATACCAGTTTGAAAGGTCATTGACAACAAAGTCTTCTAAATCTCTGCATGCTTTATGGAAATTCCAAGATTTGAAATCATCATGATATGCCTTGGCTACACTTGCCAATCTTGAAAGAATCCAACGATCAAGCGCTGGCCTAGATGAAACATCTAGATTATCAGTTTCAGGGTCAAACCCATCTAATGCAGCATAATCAGCATGGAATTTGTAAATATTCCATAATGTTAGGAACATCTTTGCATAGGTTTCTCTTACTCCATTTGAATCAAATTTCAATGGACTCCATGGTGCTCCAGCGGTGACCATGTACCAACGTGTAGCATCTGCCCCTTCTCGATTAAAGTGGTCCCATGGGTCGACAATATTACCCCTTGATTTTGACATCTTTTTTCCTTCAGCATCCAAGATAAGTCCTAAACTCAAGCATCTCTTGTATGCTGGCATATCAAACACAGTTGTGGAAACGGCGAGAAGAGTATAGAACCAACCTCTTGTTTGGTCGACACCTTCGCAGATATAATCGACTGGGAATGAAGCATCAAATGTTTCTCCACCGTCGAATGGATGATGCCACTGTGCAAATGGAGCACATCCCGAATCGAACCAACAGTCCATGACAAATGGTTCTCTATTCATTGGTTTTCCATTTGAACTGAGTAAAGTAAATCCGTCCACAATCGGTCTATGTAAGTCGACATCATCAGGACATTCTGGATTGGCAATTCCTGCTGCAACCGCCTTGGCCACCTCTGCTTGAAGTTCAGCAATAGAGCCGACACACTTCATCTCACCATCTTCACATCTCCACACAGGTAGAGGAGTGCCCCAATATCGTTCTCTGGAAATTGCCCAATCCTTGACATTACGAAGCCATTCGCCAAATCTTCCTTCACCAACCCAGTCAGGTGCCCATTCAACACCATCATTGAATTCTAGTAATCTTTCTTTGACAGCAGTCATTTTTACGAACCAAGAATCCATCGCATAGTAAAGAAGTGGGTGGTCTGTTCTCCAACAGTGAGGATAGTCGTGCAAATACTCTTTTTCACGGTAAAGTAGTCCACTGTCTGGACCTTTTCCATTACTTCCTTTTGGGGCAGATAATAAGTCGATGATTATTTGATCACATTCTTTTACGTATTTACCATCTAAATCGGGGTGGGTTCCTTGATTGAAAGCGCCATCCATTCCTACAGTGTGGAATGCTGGTAAACCTGCTTCCATACCAAGGTGATAGTCATCTTCACCATACATGACTGCAGTGTGAACAACACCAGTTCCGTCTGTGGTAGTTACCCAATCTGCCGCTAAAACAGTCCATCCCGATTTTGAATCCCCTCTTGGGACTGCATCTGGGAATAGAGGTTCATATGAACGTCCAACCAATTGACTTCCAGTCATTTCTTCGACAATTTCGACATTGTGCCTTAGTACTTCTTTCATTAAATCTTTAGCAAGAATAACTTCTTCACCAACAGTTGCACCTCCTGCACCTTGCCAATTTTCAGCATCTTCTGTGATTCTAACTTTGACATAAGTAACTTCTGGACCAACTGCAAGTCCAACATTTCCAGGCAGTGTCCATGGTGTAGTAGTCCAAGCAAGAATACTAGCATCCTCATCGACCAGTTTAAACTTAACATAAACGGAAGGCTCCTCGACTTCTTTGTAACCAAGAGCTACTTCGTGACTTGAATATGAGGTTCCAGTTTGGGGGCAGTAAGGTAGAACTTTATGGCCTCGATACAATAGTCCCTTGTCAAACATTTGTTTAAGAGCCCACCAACAGGATTCGACATAATTATTGTCTAAAGTCACATATGGATTGTCCAAATCGACCCAGTAAGCCATTCTTTCAGTCATCTCTCTCCAAGCACTTTCGTAAGTCCAAACAGACTCTCGGCAGGCTTTGTTGAAATTATCCATTCCATATTCTTCAATGGCTTCATTGGACATCAAATCCATTCTCTTTTGTACCTCGATTTCAACTGGTAATCCATGAGTGTCCCAGCCACCTTTTCTTTCGACAAGAAAACCTTCCATTGCTTTCCATCTACAGACTAGATCTTTGTATGCTCTAGCAACAACGTGATGAATTCCAGGCTTTCCATTTGCAGTAGGTGGGCCTTCTAGGAAGATAAATGGCGCACCATTTCTTCTTGAGTCAATGGAAGCCTTGAATGCATTTTCTTGCTTCCATGTTTCCAGTAATGCATTTTCCATGGAAACTGCATCCAATTCACCAGCGGGTTTTGGCTGAGCCATAACCCTGCGACATTGGTTTTTGTCTTGAACCTCACCCTTGAGGCTGGCATTAAATTTAGTAAATTGGAAAAATTAACTGTAATTTGGCACACCGGAAGGTAAAATTTGATTTCTAGGGGTATGTTTGAAGTCCTTCCATTACTACGGGTTGTTATGTCGGCCGGTGGTCCATGGCGCAGTGCTGTGTTTTTAGCCATTTTAATGGTACTTATTGGTCCATTGCAGATGAACGGTGAAATTTTGGCAAAACAGCCGATTTCTGAAGAATTACAGGATGTTCAATCACCTAGTTTGACTTCTGTAGGTGCTGAAACTTTCGTAGGGTTAGTTGGTGATAATCAAGTAAATACAGGCTTTACTGTAGATGTTCCTTCAGCCGAACCAATAACAGATTTACAACTTGACATTGCACCAGCCGTAATGCAAAAACAGTATGGATTCACATGGGATAGCAATCAAATATGGTCTAATAATGACGCTACTAAGAATGGAACTGTTGTCACTTCTGCAGGTTCTTTAACGGGCACAACTGCGGGTACAATTTGGGATTTTAATACTGGCTTACAAGGATGGACAGTTTCTAGTGGAACCTATGTTGGACATTATACATCTAACACATGCGGCTACAATGGATCTAGCGGTGGGTCACTGAAAACGCAGGCCAGTAGCACACCTGAACACGCAACATCTCCTGCCTTGAATCTTGCAGGTGCTAACAGTATGCCGCTTCATGCATGGATTAAGCAAGGTTCATCCTCATGCGGAGAGGAAGCTGACAGTGGTGAGGACCTAAAGGTACAGTACAAATCTGTTTCAGGTTCTTGGGTTGATGTTCAAACTTTCTCCGGAGCAACTATTGGTGGCACTGCTCAACAATGGACGACTACATTACCTGCTGCAGCATTACATGCTACAACTCAAATTAGAATGTCTCAAATTTATGGTTCAGGAACTTGCTGTGATTATTGGTTCATCGATGATGTTCATCTTGCCTCCCCCCCTGAATCCAATTGGACCAGTCCAACAATAGGTTGGGATTCTAGTTCAACTCAAGTAGTCAGTAAAAGTACATATGCACCTCTTCATTTAGATGTTGAGATTCCAAATGGTGCCTTTCTAAACTGGTCAATCATAACACCATCAGGTACAGAAATACTCGGTGCAAAAGGAAGTAATGACTTGATTATTCCTCTTAATATGATCGACTATGAAATGTATCCTAAGGTTAGAATTTTACTAGAATTTAGAGGTTCTATAACAGGAGAAGGTATTCCAACCTTACATTCAATTTCAGGAGATGGTTCATATTCAACAATTTTTAGCGATTTAGGAGAACAGAATTGGGATTCCGTATGTGATACAGTTGATGCGGAAATACCCATAGCAGGTGGTGGCTACCAAAGTAACGATAACTGTATATTCACCTCTCCATGGTTTGTGTCCCTCCTTCCGGTTGACGAACTAACAGGAATTGCATCGATGACTAATGGAGTTTTACAAGTCCGAACAGATGAAACGATGAATTGGACGAATGTCTCATCACCCTCTGCATTTACTTACTCACAAGATTCTCCAATTTACAGGGCTCAGTTTAGAATGATTCACGATGATCCCTTGCAAATGTTAGAAATTAATTCTTTCCAGTTTACCAAAAATAGTGGAAAGTTCCCTGCCCAACCAGCAATAGACTTTGGATTGGATGGAATTATAGAATGGGGAGGTAGTGATTCGAGAGTAGGTTCTTGGGGTTGGCAAGATAGGTTCCAAAATGGACAAGATATGATTGCAGTTAACCCTGGTATATCAGGCTCAGCATCAACTAAAGCTTGGATTCCTAAAGAGGATATCCAAAGTTTTTCTTTTGGTATAATGGCTGAAACTGGAACAATGTCTGGATTATTTGTTAAGGTGGGAAGTCAAATTATTGCAAATTGGTCTTATGATAATGCCAAATCCGATTATATCATTTTTAATGATACTCAATTGGCAGACCTCCAATTTGCTGCATCTAGTGTATCCTCAAGTGTAGGATTCCTAGGTGCTAGTTTCATTGAAGTTGAGTTCGAAGTTATAGGAACAGGTGGTATGAAGATGGCTGGACTTTCAGTACCATATCCTATATCGATGAGTCTAGATGCTGATGAGCAATCTCTATTTGTTCTAGGAATAAATAATGCGCGTTCTGGACTGAGCGATATTGCAGGTCAACACCTCGTTCCTTTGGAATTCATATCTAACACTTCAGGAGGACTTTCAGTGACTCTTAACGGCGTTAACACATCTAGCGATATTTCGATTTCTAATTCATATATGGATGATCCAGTTGATGTTTTAACTCCAAGTCAAAGATGGCATACTATGCATACTTCTTTCACAGTCACCTCATCTAACGCTGCATTAGCTCGATTAGATGTTGTAGGTCAAACTAACCATGCAACCTGGCTACTCCCAATAGAAGGAGGTACGCCTATCGGACAGGGTGATTCCAGTTTGATTGAACTTCATCCAACCAACTGGCTTAATGTATCTCAGACAGGTTCGAATGTAGATGTTGCAATTACTTTTAGAATCGAACCTGGTTGGGACGATGAAACATATATGATAGCATCAACAAGAATGGTATTATCAAATGGAGTAATTTCTATTCCTGCTATACATACATGGGGTTCAACCTCTGGCAATTTAATGGCATATGAAAATGATTTGGAATTGAAGAGTGTTACATTTACTACTTCTATGGGCGAATTGCCAAGTGATGAATATTATTTACCTGCAGGCCAACAATTGGATATATCTGTTGATGTAGGATTTGAAGGATTAGAAGGTCAAGAATCGTTCGCACCAGGCGAGGCAGTTGTTGAACTATTCCATGGTTCAACTCTAGTTGCTAATACTACTTCATTGGATGGAGATACATGGAATTTTACCGATGTAGTACCATTTACCAATGGAGAACTTATTTGGAGGTTGGAAGTTACTCCTCTAAATGGTTCAGGAACTACCTCAGAAGCAATTTTTGAGAGAGTATTCTTTGCTGATTCAGTAAGCCCTTCGGTCTATTGGTCAAACATTGCACCTTATGACCACAGAACACCTTCAACAACACAAACTATCCAAATTCAGATCACAGACCAACCTATCTTACCTTCAAATATCGAAGCCATGGTTTGGAGAGAATGGGTCAATGATTATGATTTCAGTGGAATGCCTAATGATGGAGAATATGAACCATTTTCGATTCTAATGCCTAATGATATGACTGCATTAGTTGGCCAGTATACTCTGCTAATCGATGACAGTGGCGGAAGTTTAGGAGATAAGGTTGCAGTTTATCTTACAGGAAGTGATGCTGCAGGTCATCCATTGGAAGATAATGGGACTAATGAGCCAGGAAAGCATCTTTTCATGTATCAATTAAATGCAGATGGTCCTCCTACTATTGCTTCTAATTCATTCTCCTGGGATGGTGGAAAGAAGAACTGGTTGCATCCTCAAATCGATTATGCATTTGAAGTATCAATGAGTGAACCAAATGGTGGTTCTGACTTATCGACTGTTACTGTCGAACTAGCCTCTAAGCAGGGTAGTGATACTTTGCCAATTTCATGGGATTTCTATTCTGGAAACTGTACAACTACGAGTATTCATTTAGTCGTGGATGATTGTGAAATGATGGGAGTCAATGGAATAGCAGGTCCATATGAAACAGAACTGACACTTCGAATAGAATTCCATCTTGAATGGACATTACCTGATTTAGGGGATACTCGTAGAGAACCAAGTCTCACTGTGGTTGATAGAGGTGGCCAAACGGCTAGTAAGTCATACCCAGAGCTTAGATGGAGATTCTCTGCTGAGATTGCTATCCCGGATGAAAGCCTAGGTCTCTATTTGAATCAAGGTTCTATCGTATCTGATGGTGCTAGAATGGCTCCTGGAAGTACATTTGAAGTTGGAGGAGAGGTGTTATTTGTTCAATCATCACTCAGGCCAACCTTTGATTGCGATATCGATTTATTATTCAACGGATTGACCAAGACTGTTACTGCAGTCAATGGTTTTTGGTCCACTGATTTACAAGCACCATTAAACTCAGGAAAGATTTCTCTAACGTGGAAGGTTAGTTGTATTACAGGTCAAGGCATAGATGCTACTGATCAGTCGAGTGTTCGTTGGATACTAATCGATGGAACGGGTCCAGAACCGGTTGAAATTCTCAATCCAAGGCCTAATGCAATACTCAAAGCGGAAGTCTATGAAGTAAGAATTGCACTAGATGAAGAAGGCGGTTTAGATGTCGACTCACTCGAATTAGTTTGGTGGGTTGAAGACGCAGAGACAGGTGATTACTTGAGAAATGGTGTAGAACCAATGGCTCTAGAAGGTGATGAAATAGATGGTCTAAATCTAGAAGTATTTGCTGAGATAGATTTGACAGATATCACACAATCAATGCTAGAAAATCGTATGATTTTATTCATAAAAATCAATGGAAGAGATTTAGCAGATAATGATATTTTAGGAATGGATGGAACTCCAGCAGGTAGTTTAGTAGGCCAATGGGATATGGAATGGTTGAAGCCAGAATTTGCACTTGAAACATCATCGGTATCATACACTAGATTATTACTCGAAGTTGACCAGTCTACATCAGTCAAAATCATTGTAAACAATGTTGGCTCATTAGACGGTAATGTCGATGCTGTAGTTTCGGTAGTAAGAATTGATGGAACTGAAGAAGTGATTCAAAGACCAAATGTCGAGATACCTGCAGGCGGTGTTGGTTTAATCTCTTTAGATTGGGCACCTACTTCAAGAGGATTACAATGGATTGAAATTGAATTAGAAAACGGTGAAACTGCTAAGGGTCCTACAATTGATGTTAGACCGGCAAGAGATCAATCCTTTACAGAGAAATTATTTGGTGATGTAAACCCAATTATTGGTTCTGCAGTTGGACTAATATTCATCTCGATTATTGTTACAGCTCTTCTTTGGGCCAGAAAAGCAACAAAGCGTAGAGGCTCACGTTCTCAGTATGACTGGGATGAATATTCATCAGAAATCGATGAAGATGATTATTATGATGATGAAGAAGAAGATGTAACTCCTGAAAAAGAATACTCACAGGGAAGTATTTCTCCAACCGCTTCTCTATCAGCCGCAGCATCAGCACTTGGCGTTCAAGAAGCAGCCTCAGACGAAGAAGAATCTGATTGGGTAATGGGTTCTGATGGATATTGGTGGTACCATGATAAAGAATCCAATGAATGGTGGTACAAAGACGAAAGTGGCGAGATAGTCAAATTTGATTGATTAGGTGGTTGCTTTGTCTAGAATCATTGGTCTGCTACAAGTAGATTCAACAGTGGGTGATTTGAGTGGAAACGCTAAGAGAATCGAGAGTTTATCGCAATTGGCACAAGAGAATGGTGCATCTTTAGCGGTATCAACTGAATTAGCAATTAGCGGCTATCCTCCACGGGACCTTTTATCACAACCAGATTTCGTAAAAATGTCTCAACTGCAAGCAAGTTCACTATCTGTAAATATCCCAGTTTTGGTTGGAACACCGGTAGTTCCTAATGGTGAAAGACAACTTCCTGCCAATGGAGTTGTTCGTGCCGGACCTTTATCATCACATCCTAATGGTAGTCAGACCAATAGAGTAGTTGCTAGAAAACAACTTCTTCCTTCTTATGATGTATTTGATGAAACTAGATATTTCCAAGCAGCTAATCGTTCTGGTATTTGTCGAACTATCGGTGATTTAGATTTAGGAGTTACAATATGTGAAGATGCTTGGCAAGCAGCAGGGATGACTCCGTCCGAATATGGAGTTGATCCAATCGAGAATCTTGCTGAATGGGGAAGGCAAGGTGTTGAATTGGATGTTACAGTTAATCTTTCAGCATCTCCTTATCATGCCGATAAAGTAGGTACTAGAATCCAAGTTTGTAGGACTGCATCTAAGGTTCTTAATCACCCATTCCTACTTGCTAATCAAGTAGGAGGTAATGACGACTTACTCTTCGATGGATGCTCTCTAGCCGCATGGCCTGATGGTACAGTAGTGATTGCGCCATCATGGAAAGAAGGAGTACTATTGATTGACATAGATAATCCTTCGAATTCTAAATGGATTTCATCAACTGCTGAAGATTCACTGGAAATTGGCAACTCACAGATAAAATTCATGTCATCCAATGATGACGGATTTGAACAAGATTCTGATTTGATAGAAGATATTACAGATGCAGTAGTTACCGGATTATCTGACTATTGTCGTAAATCAAACATATCCAAGATAGTTCTTGGTTTGTCAGGTGGAATTGATTCGGCAGTTGCTGCTTGTGTTGCTACAGAGGCAGTTGGTCCTGAGAATGTCTTAGGAATTGCAATGCCAAGTAGATTCTCGTCACAACATTCTCTAGATGATGCCAAATATACTGCTGAATCATTGGGTATTGAATTCAAAATTGAACCGATAGACCAACTTCATACAACTTTAGATTCCCAGATAGGTGAAATGTTACAACAAGGACATAGTGTTGCATCAGAGAATATTCAATCTAGACTTAGAGGTTTAATCGTAATGGCTCATGCTAATTCTCAATCACGTATGGCAATCGCAACAGGAAATAAGTCAGAATTAGCACAAGGATATTGTACACTATACGGAGATATGGCAGGAGGTTATACTCCACTTGGTGACTTATACAAAATGCAAGTTTATGCTATTGCTGAAGAGTTTAATTCTCGAGCAAAAGCTAGCGGAAATAACCCTCCAGTTAACAAATCAACTCTCAGTAAACCGCCTTCTGCAGAACTCGCACCGGATCAAAAAGATGAGGATACTCTACCCCCTTATCCAGTACTTGATGAAATTCTTAAATTACACATTGAGCAATCTATGGATGCAGAAGCAATGATTGAACATGGCCTTGATAGAAAAACAGTACTCGAAGTTCTGACTCGTCTAGAGAGAAATGAACACAAAAGATGGCAAATGTCTCCTGCTCCTAGAGTGTCTAGTCGTGCTTTCGGTCAAGGATGGAGAAGACCACTTGCATCTAAACATGATTGGCGAGACTGATTTAACGATGGGCTCAAAAGCAAAATGATGTACGCGCAATCATGGACGGAAAAATAGTCAATATCGCAGGATATCGATTTGTTGACCTTCCAGATAGGGATGAACTGAGACAACCATTTCGTGATATTTGCTCAAAATTAAATCTCAAAGGAACCATTCTATTATCGCATGAAGGAATTAATTTTTTCTTGGCAGGTTTACGTGAATCAATCGATTCGTATATTGATTATATTGAACAGGATTCACGGTTTAGAGATATAACTTTGAAACAATCAATTACAGATTATCAGCCATTTAACAGAATGAATGTTAGATTAAAGAAAGAGATAATTTCAATTGGCCTTGACCATATCAAACCTGCGGATTATACAGGTGAAGAGATTACTCCTGTTGATTTTAAACAATTATTAGATGAAGGCAAAGAGGTTTTGGTTCTCGACACTAGGAATGATTATGAGTGCAGAATTGGTACTTTTGAGAATGCTATGGAATTAGACATCAAATCATTTCGTGATTTCCCGAGAGCAGTTGGTGAAATTTCAGAAGAATACAAAGATACTCCAGTAGTGATGTTTTGCACCGGAGGAATTAGATGCGAAAAAGCAAGTGTAGTGATGATGGATGCTGGTTTTTCCAATGTCAAACAATTGAAAGGAGGAATCCTAGGTTATTTTGAAGAAGTTGGTGGTGCTCATTGGGATGGAGATTGTTTTGTCTTTGACCAAAGAGTTGCAGTTAATCCACAATTAAAAGAAACCGAAGTAGCCCAATGCTTTGCTTGCCGAAATCCATTATCGGTTGAAGACCAACAATCAGAACATTATGAAATTGGAATATCGTGTCCTTATTGTATTGGTCGTCGTATCGATCAATCCAAAATTAGCCATTCATTGCCGATTGAAGAAGGACTCCATGAATGAATTTCATGACCTGTAACTCCATCATTAGCAATCATGAAAATAATTTCATTCGACACTTCTAGACTTCCATAAGTTCCGGATTGAGAATTATTTCCACTGCCGCTCCATGCATCATAAGCGATATCTGCTTCCAATGTTAGAGTATTGAAACTCCACAAACAATGCCCAGTATCTATTCCGTTAATTTCTCCATCAACAATTAGCACTAAGTCTTCACCGACATGGCTGATTTCTCTAATATCTGAACTACTAATGCCTGGTTGGAATTCATATGCTAATTTCGTGCCATCTGATGTACCATCACTGTAGCATAATTCAGTGGCAGTTATAGCAGTGACACAATCAAACCAAATTTTTCCATTTAGCATAACTGCTCCAGATTTATCTCCTGGTGCAAGTATATTGGTGGATAATTCCAAAGATGTTTCAGTAGTCAAATTATATGACCATAAAGTGGTGTCTACTCCGCTGGTTTGTGCATCAAATAGAATAACATCTCCAATCGATTTAAGTCCCATTTTTTCACCAACTGATGTTGCTGCAGCTCCATTACTTTGTAATGTTAGAGAAGTCAACCATTCATGAGTTCCATCATTATTTAGACGAACCAACTGTCGGCCATTGAATCCATCTTCAGCAATTACAATATTATGGCCTGAGTGACTCAAGAAGGAATCTGGCATACTGCCTTCCAGAGTATTTAGATCCCAAGACCTGAAAACTCCTTCTTCAGATAAATGATGAATTTCGAAATCTTGAGAAATAGTCGATGCTGAGAGCCAAATTCCATCGCTTGTAGGCCACATTTTTGTTAGAGGATATGCCGATAAGTCTGCGGTTTCTATATCGAGATTTGATTGGGCTATCAATGAAAAGAATGGAGCGTCGAATAAATCGACAGTTGTTGTACCATTACTCCACATGAATTCATCATTAATATTGGTGAAAACTACTCCATTCATCCATTTTACAATTTTCGAATTAGAAGTTAATCCGTCTCCTGAACCTCCGTATGAAGTAATTCTTTGAGTTCCAGTGGTAGTGCCATCACTCATCCATAACTCTCTTCCATTACTTCCATCATCTGCATCGAAAAATACCAATTCACCATTCCATGTTTCTAATGTAGTCATATCTAGCCATAATCCGGGAGTAGAATCCCCTGAAGGGTTTATGTCGACAAGTTGAGATGTTGAATCTAAGGTTGCCATACTGGTCCAAAGTTCACAACCGGTCGCTCCATTGCTACCTGCACTAACTAGAATCGAACTACTTTCTAACCATGACATAGAATTACATGAATTCGATAAACCATTAGTAATACCCACAGCGAAATCAGAAATTGGGCCTTGTGAGAGTTCTTCAGCACAAATTTTTAGTGAATCCCTAATTTCATCTTGATGTAATAATCCATCATTTGCGTGACCCTGTCCATTTCCATCATCAACTCCGAATTCTAGTATTACTCCATCTTGACAAAGATAAGAAGGAGGAGTTCTTTTTTCGACCAATGCAGGAGCGCCTTGGGAACCATTCAGTCCATTAACTCCAATTTGTCCATCGCAAAGATACTGTTCAGTTTGTATCTCCGTTGAATCAAGAATTCCATTGGAATTATTGTCAATTCCAGTTTCAATCAATAGCCCTCCAAAGTTGCAGGTAATATTACCATTTTCGATTTCAGTGGTATTTATCATACTATTTCTGCCAATTTCCCCGTTGGGTCCAGGTGCGCCTTGAGGGCCTGAGAGACCTTCTTTTCCATGACAAATTCTAGTTGTTGAGGTTATTTCGGACTCATCTAAAATTCCATTAGAATTATCATCATTGCCGATGAATATGTCTGCACCTCCTTCACTACAGATATGATCTGCTGTTCGTCCTTCAGTTCGAACCAATATCTCAGCACCATTTGCCGATGTAGAATTTTTTGAATCTGAAGAATCATTTAGAAAAACTGCATATCCTGACATTCCTAATGCGATTAGAATACTTAGAACTTGTACAACAACCAATATTTTTCTTGGCTTTTTTTGCTTCTGCTCAACTTGTTTTCCAGTGTCTTGATGCATACTTTCTTTCCCTTTATGGTTTAATGGAGGGTAATTTTTGTTATTTTGTTCTCGTGCAGGTTCTCCTGCAATAGGTGCCTGGCTATCCTGTATCGGAGGGTTAGTCATGATGAGGACTAACACCCTCAATGGTATCAAAACCTTCGGTCAAAATTAGGCTATTTTTCATTTGGTTAGGGGGTGGATTCATGAGTCTTGGCCAATTCCCATGAGCATGGACCTGCCAAATCGACTATCTAGGCAACTTCTTGGTAAGGAAGGTCCTACTCGTCAAAAAGCCGCAAGATTGGTTGTAGACTTGGCGTATACAGCCAAATCTGATGGTTTCATAGAAGTTGATAATGCCCATGTTTCAGGTGTTTCAGTAATTACTGGAGGACACGGATTAATTCGATTCTTATCGGATTTATCTGGTGATAAAGATGGTACTGTGGTAATTCCAACAACTCTCAATTCCGCTGGGTGTGACAAAGAAAGAATGAAAGAAATGGATATAGCATGGCCAAATTTCCTTGAGCAACAATTTGAGATAATATCTGCTTATGAGGAACTTGGAATAGAAGCAACCCTGTCTTGCACTCCATATGACAAAGGAATAGAATCACAAGAAGGAATTGCTTCATGGGCGGAATCCAATGCTGTTTGTTTTTCTAATTCTTGGACATCACTAATCACAAATCGTGAATCTGGATTATCTGCTTTAGCAACCGCACTTACTGGATATGCTCCACGATGGGGTCTTCATCTCGAACAAAACAGGATGCCAAATATCCATGTGAAAGTCACATGTAATCTTGAAAAACTATCCGACTGGTCTATTCTTGGCGATTGGATTGGTAAACAGGTTTTACCAGATTGGAAACTACCTTGGGGGCCGATGCCTCTGATTGAAGGTTTACCAGAACATGCTTCTTTTGCTTCTAAGAAAGCACTAACTGCAGCGGCTGCAAACTATGGAACTCCAATGTTGTGGGCTAGTGGACACTCTTCTGACCCACCTCTTAGCAAGAATAGTGATGGAGATTGGATGGCTCCTGAGGGTGGTTGGCAAGGTGAATTGGTATTTGGAGAACAAGAACTAGAATCAAGATATCAAGATTTAGCACCTAAAGGTAAAGTCGATTTAATCGTAATTGGATGTCCACAGGCAAGTGTAGAAGAGATTAGAAGGACTGCTTCTGCAGTTCGCTCTTATGCAGAAATGGGGCAGAAAATTCCGGATGAAAGGTTGTGGGTTTTCACTAGTCAAGCAAATTTTGATCTAGCTAGTTCTGATGGAAGNATCGATATTTTGGAAGACTCCGGCGCAGTTGTTTTACGTGACACATGTCCTGAAGTAACTCCGTATAANCGTGAACATTACAATCATCTGTTNACAAACTCACTGAAGGCTGAACACTATTTGACGAGCGGNTTGAACAGAATTCCAACTAGTGTAATGGCTATTGAAGACTGTGTTTCTCATGCTTTTGACCCAAATCTTGCCAAAGGTCCAACACCTACTTTGGAAAGCAAATCACAACCACAGCATAAATCTGCAAAATCGTTCAAAACAGGTATTATGAGTATNTCTGGTTCAGGATTAGAGAGTCAAACTGACTTCANCGTTACAGGCAAAGCAATGGTTAGCGATGTACCAATAACCTATCTTGGATATGTAAATCGCGACACAGGAGTAATTGAAGAGACTGGACACCCACTAGATGGGGAAGCAATTGAAGATACAATTTTGATTTATCCTAAGGGTTCAGGTTCAACTGTTGCNCCTTATGTCTTGATGGGTTTAGTGTATACTGGCAAAGGTCCTAAAGCGATTATTAACAGAGATGTTTGTCCTTTAACTTTNCCTGCATGCTCCCTTCTTGATGTCCCTTATGGTCATGGCTTTGAGCAAGATCCATGTTTGGAAGTGAATGATGGCGATATTGTTGAGATGTCTCGCAAAGATGGCGTAGTCACTCTAAAAATTATAGAACGCAAATCGAACTAGGTGGTTTAATGTCTAAACTTAGGATTCTTGTTACAGGCGGTGCGGGATTTCTTGGCTCTTCACTATGTCAGTCTCTTGTTGAGCAGGGGCATCTAGTCTTGGCACTAGATTCANTATTCCGAGGAAGTGAAGAGAATTTAGTAGATATTTTAGAGGTAGATAATTTTCAATTTATCCAAGGTGACGTACGAGATGTAGACGTACTTGACAGTGCAGTAGAGTCTTTGGGCGGTCTTGATTTAATCTATCATCTAGCCGCAGTGAACGGCACTAAATGGTTTCATGAAGCTGCACATTCAGTTATCGATGTTAACATCAATGGTACTCTTAGAACATTGGAATTAGCGATGGCTAATGAAGCAAGATACGTTTTCGCATCATCTCCCGAAGCATTCGGTGAAACAGAAATACAACCTATTTCAGATGGGAATTTGATGCAATTTACCAANCCCGCTGATCATCAAAGNCATTCTTATGGNGGTAGCAAGTATCTNGGAGAAGTGGCTTGCCAACACGCAGCNAGAGANGGATTAGATGTTCGAATAGTTCGTCCATTCAATGCTTATGGGCCCAGATTATTAGGTGACAAGTACGGACAAGTAGTCTCGATATTTTTCAATAAGATTCTANATAAAGAGAATATGATAATTCATGGTGATGGATCTCAAACACGCTCATTTACTTGGATTGATGATGTAACAGATGGCTTTGTTAAAAGTGGTTTATTAGAGCAGGGAATTGATGGAAGTTCGCTNNNAGGACAAGCATTCAATATCGGTTCTACAGAGGAGATTAGTATTGCTAAACTAGCAAATATCATTATTGAAATATCTGGTAAAAGTGAAATTCTCCNGCAAAAAGAAACCGGATATTTCGGTGATTCCAAGAGGAGATTGNCCGATATAGGCAATTCTAAAGATTTGCTTGGATGGTCTTGCCAGGTAAATCTTCATGATGGATTAGAGATGATGTGGGATGCATTATCTAATGATTAGTCAACCATAGTGCTTGTATACCGTCTTCGACCAATTTTCAGGGGTCGGAGTTAAACGGTCAATTCCATGTTGGCAAAGGACATCGAGGCCAGAAAGTGGAGGCTCTTCTCGCTGGGACCAAATGTGTGTTACTCTCATAACTACTAATTTAGCAACTGCGTCAGGTAAAGACATTTCTTCAACGAATTCAACTTCCAATCCTGCAACTGCTTGTTCAATTAATAACGGATTATGTTGGCTCTTTTTCAATCCTGTCAAGTCCCATTCACTTTCATCACTAGGTATCGGGGAAGCAGCATCATCTACCCAGTTTACTGATTCAAGAGTACTTGGCATCATGTGTAGAATTGCCTTTTTAGTTTCTTTCAGGTTATAGTATGTATTTCGATAAATTCCTTGCCTATTTCGACTGAGTGAGGCGATTAACAATGGAGGTGTAGTTGAAACAGCCATTACTGAAGTTAATGGTGCGAGATTTCCAATTCCATCAGAATTCTTGGTTGAAGCCAATACTAGAGGTCTTGGAGAAAGAATCCCTGAGAACCATGTTGCTCTCTCTTTGTGAGGTAAGCTTTCAACTTCAATTCTTTTTGGATTAGTTAGGTTCTCGCCTTTTTCGGATTCAAACCATGGGTCTAACTTACCAGTATTAATTTCCATCAATGCGTGNTCAGTAAATTCGCGATAAGATTCCCAAGCNCCGATTTCTTCATGATCGCCACGTTCCTTCTTGCGTTTTATTGAAGCATCAGTATATTCTATACATTGTTGAAGAAAGTCAGCTACAGCACCTTTTCTATCCATATTATCGCACTCCATTGTTTTCTCTCTTTGTCTCATATTCAGAACGATTCATAACAAAAGTCGCTGGATTGCCAGCCCAAACTTGATTTTCTGGAAGATTCTTTGTCAGCACTGAGCCAGCGCCAAGTACTGAAGATTCGCCTACATTACAACCTGGAATAATTGTTGAACCGCCTCCAATTACTGCATTTGATTCTACAATTACCGGTTTCCAATATTTTGAATCTCCAGATGGAGGGTACTTGTCATTGAGTAAGGTTGCATTCGGTCCGACAAATACATCATCTCCAAGAATACATCCATCAGCAATGTATACGCTACCTTGTATGCGGCAGTTATTACCCATTGTGACATTGCGTCCGATATGGGCTAGCGAACCGATAGAACAATTTTTGCCATGATTAAAATTATCTCCTAACATACAAGGAGACCAAGCAACACTATCTTTTTCAAGTGTAATACGATTACTCTGCTGCGGTATGTCTTCCGCCATATTCTCACCTTCACTCGATGCCTAGTTCTCTAGTCAACATTTCAACATGGCCTTTTGCCTTGACATTGTATCTGCACCAGTCGATGTTACCTTCTGAGTTAATTACAAATGTTGAGCGAGCACATCCCATGTATTCTCTTCCATAATTTTTCTTTAATCTCCATGTGCCATATGCTTCATGCAGCGACCCATCTTCATCCATTAACAAAGGAAAATTCAAATCTTGCTTTGCAATGAACTTATCATGAGATTTTGCAGAATCCTTAGANACGCCGAGTACAATATATTCATCTTTATTTATTCGAGCCATGGAATCTCTAAAATCACATGCCTGTTTCGTACATCCTGGAGTTGAATCTCTAGGATAGAAATACAAAATTACTGATTTACCTTGTTCCATGTAAGATTCAAGTTCGTGGGTAGATCCTTGTGAATCAAGGCATGAAAACTGCGGTGCAGGCTGGCCAACTTCTAGAGTAGTTACTTCGGACATGAATATTCCTACTGTAACTTACTCATCAAAGGTTGCATTAACTCATAACTAAGGAAAATGCTATTTTTTATTGATAATATATCGATTTAAGCCTTTTGGAAAGTAAAAATAAGCCTTTAGTGAGTCTTTTATGCAGAATGAATAAAAANCCTTTCATTATGGGTTAATGATATGATTTAGACCGATTCTTTCTTTAACTGCCTAGTCCAAGAGATGGCATGGTCGGCCTACGTATGTCTAGAAGGGCCCGCCGACTTTTCAAGCAAATCCAACGTGCTCCTGGGAAGTATGAATTACAAGAAATCGCTAGTAGCATACAGGCTGAGTTGGACAAACGCAACCTATCTTATGACGAAGCTCTTACTCTCGGTAACATCATACAAAATAGAGCCGATCAATTGCCAGGAGACACCATCGTCTATGCTATCTCTGACAGAGATGCTTACCGCAGAACTCTAGAATTATACTTGCGAGATGCCCTTTTGACCAGAACCGAGCAATTACTTCTTTGGGAAGAGCGTAGAAGGCTAGGTATTACCGACTTAGAGCATGAACGTCTACTAGAGCAATTACTTGCACAGTGGAAACGCCAAGGTAAGAAGGTCAACATCGATAGCTTCGAAGCCCCAGGGGGTGGTGTTTCTGCGTGATAACAATTCTAGCATAACCCTTGCTTCATTGCTAATTATTCTTTTCTTAGCCCCAGTAATCTCTCCAATAATTTCCGCTACTGGCGAAACTTCAGCCAGAGCAGCACCGGACTTCACTGTTGTTTCATTCACCTTAGACGGTGCTGGTTCAGTACAAGATGGNGGGCAAATCTTTGTTGAAAATAACACCCATGTTGCGAGAATCGTAGTTGGTAACTCTGGTTCAGACACCGGCTCCGTCATTGTCACCTTAGTCCATCGAGGCTCTCCTACGGCCGGAGAGACCATTGTCGGTTCAGTCAGTATAAACTCGCTAGCAAGCTCAACAATAGCATCACCTGTCGCTATAGCATGGACTGCATCTCCTGGTGATTTGCAAACACTATTCGCTAGAGTCTCTCCAGGGGTATCATCCTCGGATTCAAATCCTGCTAATGATGAGAGAAGATTGGATTTCAATGTTTCAAGTCCACCTTTCCTCAAAGGGAATCTGTTGGAACATTCAATTCCTCAACCTACTGGTGGATCATCAATAACTCGAATTGCAAATAGCGTACAAACTTTCAATGCCACGGTTATTAATGAGGGAGTAAGAGATATTTCAGCAGTGTTTGAATTGTCCTTTGAAGAAGTTGCAAATCCTGCAAATGTCCTCAACTTCTGGTCGGGTGAAATAATTTTGAGCCCAGGTTCACTTCACATCCCCGCGGTAAGTTCCAATCTATCTACGACATTCAATAGCGGACTCATGTCAGGAGTTTGGACATTAACCGCATCCATGATTTACAATGGTACAGGCGGCTGGTCTCAGACTACTCAGACCCAACAGATGGATATCGAATTTTCAGATTTTATTGCGGAATTATCAACTCCTGCCGATAGAACTACCGAACCGGGTTTGACAACATCTCTAACATTTATTGTAACCAATAAGGGGCAATCATTAGATAGATTCACAATTTCAATTTCTAGTGTACTTGGCTGGGAAGATTCTACTGGATTGGTAGCTACTTCGGGAATTGGTCCGGGTGTAAGCGATACAATTTCTGTCCCAGTAACTGTACCTGCATCTGCATCTAGGTCTGAAGTTGATACAATAACACTTCTATTAACCTCTCAAAACGATCCAGATCCAACTCCTTACACACTCTCAACCTCTGCTAGAGTTATGGCTGGCGAATTATATCAGGCAACCATTAACATGCCTTCTGTAGCGACTTTAGTTACTCCAGGTGCAACGGTCAATTTCAGCGCATCAATCACCAATACCGGAAACATCCCTGGTACATTTACACTTTCTTCAGGTTTGTCTGTCGATGCAAATGGATGGGAAATTTCACTTTCTACAATNAATACNCCAATNATCAATGAAACCGAAGATTTGTCGTTNGAGGTACATGTTACNGTCCCNCCTATCCAAATGCCATTGGACCTCAGCGAATATAATAGAGCTGGAGACGTACTAAATTTATGGGTTCAAGCGGTTCCAGTTAACGGTGGTTTGCCAGCGATTTCGAGCAGNCCCGTTGAAGTCAGACCAGTCATTGTTGTCGATCCAGGATTAGATGGTCAACACATACAACTTGGCGTGGATAATGTTACTGCAGCACAACTTGGAACTGGAGTGGATATTCCTATGCCTTTAGAAGTACAAGTTAGACATAACTTAGATGGCTCTCTACCAAATACAATCGATGCTACATTGGTTGCTGATAACATTTCTTTTGCTCCACTGAACAGTGGTGGTTTCTCCGAATCGACACGCTGGAATGCAACTGCATCCCCTGGTACTTTTACTGGTTTAGATCTAGGAGATGTTGGAGTTGCTTCGTTAGGAATTCAAGGNCCTAGAGGNGATTACCCACTTGCAGGAACAGTTACTATTTCNGTCACAGCAACTCCTACACTAAACGGTCCAGCAATACCGAATGTGTTAGTCTCTCCTGTATCTCGTGAAATGACTATNGGAGTGCCTTCCGTCCAAGGTGCTGAGATTTTAGATGTTGGTCCATTTGACGTTCCGCTAGGCGTGGAAGATTCACTTTTACTAGCATTTGCAAATACTGGAAACGACCTGACATCTTACCGTCTATCTATTCTAGATGACTTGCCCGATGGTTGGAAGACATCGATTAATACGACTACTGCAGAATCTAATATCATTTCTGATCTTCCAGCAGACGTTGCNGACTTTTCTCCAGACGGCAATACTGGAAACGCTCANATTACCGACTTCACTTTGAAAGTTACAACAGATCCTTTCGCACCTGCTTATACTATTCAACCAATTAATATTAAAATNGAAGATAGAGATACTGGTTTATTGATTGGAGTTGAAACTGTAAATGTCAGAGTCGGACCGTACATCAATGCTACACTTGCACCTACTAACCAAACAGTACCAATCAACGCATCGCAAATGGAAACACCACTCACTCGTGTTTATGTTACTAACACAGGCAACGCTCCTGCAACATACTCGATTTGGCTTNATGATTCGCAGGCAGGAGATGTTGAATTCACTCTTGAAACTCCTAATGAAATTCTTATCGCTCCTGGGTTTGAAGACTCGATTAAAGTTAGGATGAGTGCAGCTCCAGAAGCCGATTCTGATTCATTCTATATGGCGACAGTTTGGGTTTCTACAGATACAGGAGTCAACCTTTCAGCAAACATTGTCGCAAATGTGAGTGAACAACGTTCTCTAGATATCGAGGCTCCTTCACAGATGGGCGTACTCCCTGGGCAAGAGCAAATAGTCAATTTCTCAGTTACTAATCTGGGTAATTTAGCAGAGACTTTCAATGTCGAGTCTAGTGTTGAAGGTGGATGGGAAGTAGTCCCAGATTCACAAACCATGACTCTGATAAAAGATGAAACACTCCAAGGTAGTATAACAGTGATAGTTCCTGATTTAGAAGATGGAGATGGTTTAGAAGATGGTTCGATTCACAATTTGACAATTCGCCTAGCATATCCTTCAACAAATATTACTGCAGGCATTGCTAATGTTAAGTTGGTTATTTCTCCAATGTTCATGCTCGATGTCAAAGAATGGCCAATGGAAATGGAATTTAGTAGGCAATCAAACAGAACATGGGAAGCGACAATAGTCAATGTTGGTAACAAAGACACTACTGTTAATTTAACATATGAAATTTTCAAACCAGGGTTTGTTACTTACAGCAATGAATGGAGTTTTGTCAATGGGCCAACTGAATTAGAATTAGCCCGTAACCAAAATGTAAGTTTCACTTTCGATATTGTCGGAGAAGAGGTAAGCCCAGATATAGACCTCAAAGCATATCTGGTCGTCACGGTTACTCCACAAGATTCTTCTGTTGAAGGAATTGAGTATCTAAATACTACTTTGATGATGTCAAGATTCTTCAAGATAAGCGACTATACTTTGAAACCACCGGAAAACGATGGAGCGCTGGACGTTAACATGATTTATTCTCACATTCCGAGAGGCCCATCTACCTCGGTACAATATGAATTTGAACTTTGTGGAGTTAACAGATTAATAGATTTTACAGATCAAGAATACAATGGTTTGGATGAGGCTGATTACCCATGGACATTTACTCTTCTTGTAGAAGAAGTGAATGGCTCCGTTTCCAGTTATCCGTTACCATTGATCAATGTGGATTGTGGACTTTCCAGTTCAGGCCCAGACTCTAGATACACTCTACCAATGACCGAGGCTTGGAACCCTAAACTGATTACAATCTCTGTAGATATGCCGAATAAGCCGGATATTATCACTGAAGATGGATGGGAATTGAAATTTAGATTATTCCATCCTACTGAAAATGTTGGCTACACAGTATTTGATGAGGAGACATTCAAGTTTGAATTGGATGTTTATGCTGACCCTACAGTCAAGAGAGTATGGATAAGTGAAGGTACTCTCCAAGAAGGAACCGATTCAACATTAAGTGCTGTAATTAGAAATGAAGGAACAGCTCAAGCATTATTATTCGAGGTTATGGCTGATTGTTCAGGCTCGACAATAACTTCTTCTCCAGACCCTGTTTCACTACTAGGGCCAAATGAAGAAGTTACATTGAAGTGGGAATTATCAACAAATAAAATTGACTGGTGGGCTCAATCTATCGATGGAACTTGCGTAGTTGAAGTAAATGCTCCGTTTTTATCTAAGAATGTCGAAGGTAATGATAGGCTTGTTTACGAAGATGAGGTATACTCATGGTCGCCAGACCAATCATCCAGTTTTGTCGCTTTCATCATATTCACTCTCTTATCCTTAATATTGGGTAGATTAACTGGACAAAATGAAAAATTCAGACTATTTGCTGTTTACTCCGGAATTTTGGGATTAGGATTTGCATTCCACTTAATCAATGTACTCTTCTGGGGTCCAATGGTCCTAATCATAGCTGCTCTTACTGTCTGGCGTATGGCATGGAATAGTACAGATGAATTCCGCCTAATCCACGAAGACTATCAAAGGGCTAGAAAGGGTGTTTCGACATTATATGCAGACCATTTCCAAGCTCTTGCAGATAACCGTCGGCAATTGAGAGTAATTCTTTCTCTACCTTTATTCGGTATGTTGGCAGTTGTTATCGGAATACCGCCTCAACTTGAGATGGATAAAACAAATCTTGTATCATTAGCCGGTTATGTTGGTGTTGTTACATTGGGTGTTTGGATTCTTATTAGTAGAGCAGACTCACTATACGGTAGACTTTACGGACGTTTAACAGACATCGAAATTAAGGCTACTCGAATTGAAAGAGACCTAAGCGATCCTGCAAGATTGCTTAACGACTTAGCCAACGATGGCATCGACCTAAGCGAAATTTTTGATGAGCCTTCTGAAAACGATTCAAATGTATTTGAAAATATGAACATGGACAGTATTCTTGGTGATGAGGAGGTGAGAGATGATGCCTGAAGAAGAGATAGATGAAATCGATTTGGACGAAATCACCGTCCCAGGGCAAGAATCCGAAGACGATACCATTGAATTCGGAGAACTATACACCAATCCGTTGCCTAGCATGGTGACAGATATTGAAGAAGAAATTGATGATGATGCGATTGAATTTGACCAGTTGTATTCCTCTCCTGAATCTGAGCCTGAGGACGAAGCGCCAGTTGCTGAAGAAGAAGAACCAGTAACCGAAGAAGAACCAGTCACTGAAGAAGAACCAGTAGCCGAAGTCGAGGATACAGAACAAATCGTTCAGCCGCCTGTTGAACATGAGGCTAGTGAATCTAGTAACATGAGCGAGCAATCATCGATGGAGATTCGTTCAGCTTCAACTCACCTAGAAAACATAGTTCAAAGCATGGTTGGAGAGGATACAAATTCACTAGCAGCCACTGAGATCGACATAATGGAAGCAAAGAAATTCCTTTCTCTTCACAAACTTGGTCGTGCTAAAAATAGTGTATTGAAAGCCGAACAGGCCTTAGTTAATCTAGAAGAAGATGTTCTTTACTTAAGGAGAAGTATTGCAATGTTGCACAGACTACTAAACGAAAAGAAAGTTGAGAGAGGAGAAGTCGAAAATATTCTTTTGAGACTAAGAAATGCTACTTCAGCTGCTGAAATTGGAGATGTCAGTCAAGCGGCTAACGAAGTTGAATATCTAGTCGATGATTTGATTGGTGGAAATACTTCTACCCTAAATCCGTTCTTCTTTAGACACTTTTGGCTTGGAGTTGACACACGTTGGCCGGCTGGTGGAGATACAGGCGTCTTACTTGTAAGACTGATCAACGATGGACCAATCGCTATGCCTGCAATGCGTCTATCGCCGCCGGTTCCAGAAGGCTGGTTCTCTGAACCAAGTTCCGTTGATTTACCAATAATAGCACCTGGAGGAAATCTGCCTCTGAGGTTTAATATTAAGTCAAATGATAGATTTGGGGCAGATGAAATCCCATTATCTAGAAAACTGGCAGTTTCTACTGGATATGAAATGCGTTCAGGAGAAGTAATGGTAACCATTAGGGCACAGAATCGCTCGATGGAACCCCTATCAGATATTGTACTCACACCGTGGCTGCCGCCTGGCTACACCACGGCTAAAGTTCCATTCGTGGAACGTTTATCCCCTGATGAGGTTGCAGTGATTAGAATGCAACTAACCATCGACATGGGCAGAGGAGGTCGTTCCTAAGCCCTACATATTCCACCCACAAAAGTGGGGGACGAGAAAAAAAACAAAAAAGGTGAAAAAAATGAAAAATAATAAAGAAATAAAGAACGAACAAAGCGATACCGTCGCTGCGATGGGTATTGGTGCAATGATTGTGTTCATTGCACTGATTCTTGTTGCTGCAGTGGCTTCAGCGGTCATTATTCAGACTGCTGAAAAACTACAGCAAAATGCTCAAGCGACCGGTGAAGGAACAAAAGATGCAATGGCTTCTAAGCTAAACATCATCAGTGCAATAGTGAGTGATCAGGCAGCTAATGAAATAACATTAACTCTGGAACTTTCACCAGGTAGCGATCCTGTCGCTGAAGCTGATGTGATGTGGGTTGCTGCTTGTAACGGTGGTCCGGATACTGGAGTTGTGGCTGCTGCTAACTTAGATGGCGGCGGCGCAGGATTTGCTCGAGGAGAGATCTATACAGCAGTATTTGCACTTGCAAACTGTTTTGGTGAGGAATCGCAATTTGGTTTACAAGCAGCTGGTGCAGGATTTACCTATGAAGTACTTTCAGGATGGAATGCTGCCCCTGCAAATGGAGACGTTTTAATTTGAGGTGATATGATGAAAAATAATAATAATAATATGGAATTTAAAGAAGATAACTTTGCAGCAATCGGTATTGGTGCAATGATTGTATTTATTTCGCTAATTTTAGTGGCAGCAGTTGCATCTGCTGTAATTATTCAAACAGCGGAAAAGTTACAACAAAATGCGCAGAAGACTGGCGAAGATACTAGTGATGAAATGAAAGGAAAAGTAATGGTCCTTGGCGGATATCTTGATGACCAAGCAAACGATAACTATGTGCTAGTTGTTAAGTTGGCAGCCGGAAGTGATCCAGTTTCTACTGATGATGTAATTACTCAAATGCAATGTGGTACAACACAAGTTGTTGGATTAGTAGGCGGAGGTACGCTAGCCATAGAAGAATTAGATGACTTAGATGATGGTATTGCTGATGGTGGCTCAATGGCTATTGACAGAGGTTATGGTATGCAAATTACTGGTAATGCTGATTGCAATGGATTGACTGAAATCCCAGTATATATTCACGTTAAGGGAGCTGGTTCAACTTACGAACTTCTTCAAATCGACGATCGTACTGATGGCGCAGCAATTATCTGATGTTACTTTGCTATTGAGATTTTCTCGATAGCAAGGAGGTATTAAGATGGCTTGGCCATTTGGAAATAACTCAGGAAATATTGGAGATGCAGACGCCGAACTTAGTGAAGAACGCTTGAAAATAATGGCTAATGTGGCCATAGAGCAAGTACCTCTTCCTGAAGAAGGGGAACTAAGTGAAGAAGATGCTTGGACAATATCTCCTGGCCCTACAAGAGCGAAATTAAACAGTATTGGTAGTGTACCAACAGTTGCTTCTAGCATGAATCCTGTTGCTGCACCTGCTACTGTTAATGCTCAAGTAGATACATCAGGACTTGAAAGATTGATCAGTAGTCGCCTCGACATGGTTGAGGATGTTCTAAGGATGGTAGAAGTTCGTATTGAGGAAGGAATCTCAGTAAATCCTAATGCTCCTAAGATTGGAGAGGATGGATTACCTATAGTTTCTGACGAAGACGGAGAAGGCTTAATCGGTGATAAGATAGTAACATCTGACGGAGAAGTAATAGTTGCTGGAGGCGCTGAGCGCCTTAAAGGTGAAGATGAAGCTCCATTGGTTGAACTATACGAAGCACAAGCATTGGCTGCAAATCCATTCTTAGTTGCACCTTCTAGCGGACCAACTACTCAAGCGAATCAGGTTGGAGCACCAACAATTGCTGCATTACTTCTAGACAATATGTCTGGAATGGCTGCAGTGAGTTTTGCTCAAAAAGCAATCAATTCAGGTATGTTGACAAACGAAGAAGGCAGTTCAGTTTTAGCTATTGTTCAACTTGCATCACCAGGTGAAACCGAAGAAGCGTTGAATGACCATCTCTCTCATAGAGAGTTGTTGACATTCTCATCATTGGTTACATCTTGGCGTGAAGTAAGGACTCTAAGAGGAGAGGAATGAAATGGGTGCTTCGGTCGGAATAGGAGGTTTGATAGTGGGTACATCTATGATGGTGGTTTTTGCTTTAGCAATTACTACATTAGATCTTAGAATGGAATCTTCACTAGAAACTCTTGATTCGGCCAATGACCCTTTACCCTCTTTTATGATTGATAATGCTGATTTTTGGGAAGGCGCTATCATTGACGTTAACATCGTTGATGCTGGTGCTGGATATGTCGATGGAACATTGAGTACAACTGGACCGGGTGGTTTTGCCGCCAGCTTCACAGTTGACCCAGTTACAGGAGAAATAGATAGCGTGACAGTCACAAGTCACGGAAACTACTCGTCCACTCCTCCTCTACCAGATATACAGGTAGATGGACCCCAGCCGGGTGTAACAAGCGTCGCTGATTTAGAAGCAGTAATGGGTTCAATTATCCATACTAATGTAACTAATACAGGTTCTGTAACTTTGCCGTATAATGAGGTTTGGTTTTTCCTCGACGGCGGTGAAAGATTACAGAGTATGGAATTTATTCTTGGTGGACCTGGCGTATCAACAAATTGGTATTCTGGAGAAACAACATATCTACAATGGCAGTTCAATACTCCTTTAGATTTTGAGAATATGGCAGTTTCAGCGTATGGGCACAATGTTGCTAGAGGTTTAGATTGAGGAATTATTATGGCAGACGGCGGTGCATCTTCTTTCATTTTGCTGACTACAGCATTATTGATTACTGGAAGTGTTTCAGCAGTTTTGGTTTCACAATGGGGTGAAATGGCCTCGTTAATCGACCAAGAACGCCTTGAGGATGAAGCAGACTACAATACTGATTTTGCATTTGCCGGTGACCTTTCGAAT
>PADF01000016.1 GCA_002702945.1 Methanobacteriota archaeon | reverse complement strand
AGATAGAGATTGAGCGTGTCCAACCAATCCTGCTGTTGTAAGTGCTAGATTATTACCGATTTTGAATAACTTTTGAACGCTCTTGTTGGCTATGAAATGACCCATCGTTGCTCTATGGTCCGCACCTACAACAACTCCACCCTTGAAGGTAATACCTACTGTACTTGTCCCGGTCTTCAAAACGTTAGCTTCTGNATTCATCATATCAACTCGCTGTAATCGACACCTATTGAACATTGGCGCNATTTGCCCTACCCTCGATTCTATTTCAACTTCACTAATTGGAACTGAGACTAATATAACAAAAATATACCAATTAATCAATTTTCAAGGCTAGCATTATTCAACCATTACGATTAGCATCGTACATGAGGAAGAAGAGGAGTGCAGATAAAGACGATGCACAATCTTCTCTAGATTCCTTCACTGGAAATAATGTTCCATCAATGCCAGACTTGGATAGTTTAGCTAAAGCAGATAAGATAATGCGAAAGGAAACACAAACTGACANTGTGGACGATACAGAAGGATTAAACACTTTTGAAATGCCAAGTATGAGACAACTAAAGGAAAAATCCGCTGCCCCAACTGGTCTTGTTTATCATGATTTAGAAAAAATGTATCCAAATCCACCTATCAAGGANAGTAGTTCAGGAATGGTTGTTCACAGAGCAGTTCTTAATGATATAACTGGTTGCTCTACACTACTTGATTGGTTAGCAGAAGGGCATGCAAGTATTGTAGAAATGAATCGTCTAATCAAAAGAGAGGTGGAGTTTTCTTCAGCAGTAAACCAGTTGCATACATTCATTGAAGGCGACCTTGGAGGCCAAATTATTCAAATTACTGACACAAGACTAATGNTACTGCCCCCAGGTTGTCGAGGTGTACGGGGCGTTGAAATGGAAGCATTTGCCGCAAGTGCAGAAGAACTTGGCAGGCGAAGAATATGATTGAAGAGCAAAAAGTAGACATTCCATGTCCTGTTTGTTTCAAAACCGGTGAAGTCAATATGATTGCTCATGTTAGTGAAATTCCTTATTTTGGAGAACATACCCAAGTTACTGTAATGTGTCATAGTTGTGGNTGGAGGCAGACTGACTTCATACCGGCAGAGGGAAAGAAAGCAGGTGGATGGTCGTTGACTATTGAAAATGAACAAAACCTGAAGTCAAGAGTCGTTCGTTCTTCATCATGTACAGTCCAAATCGAAGAATTAGATCTACAGGTNTCCCCAGGAACTAGTTCTACAGGTTATGTTTCTAATGTCGAAGGAGTTCTTAATCGATTCTTGAAAATTATCGATATGGTTTTACTAGACCTTCAAAATGATTCGGAAAATCAAAGTGAAGATATTTCAAAATTGGAATCAATGAGAGATAGAATAGTGAATTTGGGGAAAGATGATTGTGAAAGTCTAACACTTGTACTTTTAGACCCTCATGGGCATTCAATGATAATTGANAAAGCTGCCATTGAAAGGGAATTAACTGAAAAAGAACTTTCAGAATTACCAGTAGGTCCTGAACCGGCTGTTTTTCAAAAAGATGATTAAATAGAATCTGATGAAAGAAATTCTTTTACTAAATGTTGGCTTTGAATTCTATTTTCATTTAATTCTTCTAGCCATTCTGCTGCTCTATCAATACATAGTTGCTTCATTTCACCAGCCAATATTTTACCAGCCCTATAATCGGAATTAATTGATTGAAGAAAATCATCATCGTCTTCAAAAAAGTACATCATGTACTGATAAGCAACATCAACATCCGGATTTCCTCCCAACCTTCTATGCTCTTCGATGGTTGATTGTCCTCCAGAATATGCTCGTTTAATTTTCTTCGTTATAGANTCAATATCATCGCCTAAGAAGATAGTTGTTTTCGGCTTACTGCTACTCATTTTATCGCCAGTTAGNCCAACCGCAAAATGGTGATAAGTCGAAGAGGGTGCTAACAGCCCCATACCCCCAAGCTGTCTTTCATATTCTAGTAATCTCATTTTAATCTGAATTTTATCCTTAGAAGTAGCACCAGGAATATTTACAGTTCCATTTTTAGGATTAGAAATTATATCTGANTAGCCGATATTATTCAAGCAAGATACTATTCCATCAAAAATCGAATTTAATTTCTGTTTATCTATTCTACCATTAGGTTGCTGACCTAGAATCTCAGCATTATCTTCTTGAATTGATAATCCAATTACTACACCAGACTTTTTGCCATCATTAACATTGAACCAGTTCGTTTTAGCTGCCAAACCTCTCGTTAATCTTAGATGTGGATCTTGATCTACNCCAACTGGAACAACTATCGGCCTAAGACCTCCATATTCTTCAGTTTGAGGATGTAAGATGTCGCCTACTTGCACCATTGGGGCTTGTAAATGGGCTAAATTGGTATCCCCTGAGAATCCATAGATTGATTCAAACTCATTCAAATTAGTTCTTTTTCCTAATTGGAAACCAAGTCTTTGAACTATTGGTCTGCGAGACTGAAAATAAACATGAGTTTTTTCAGGATCTAATCCCAAAGCCGCATAATTAGAAATATATTCGCTCAGAGCAATTTCTCTTCCTTTTTCTAAAGAAACTCCTCTAGTTGCTTGACTTTCTAAATCTGCAACAGCAATAGTTACATCTCCNCCTTGACTCTGAAACCACTTTACTTGCTCTATTACCATAGAATGGCCAAGATGCATCTTTCCACTTGGCATTAAACCAGTGAGTACTCCGAATTTATCACCGCTATTTTTTGCATCTAGTACGACATCTAAATCTCTATGCGCAAACACAATTCCTCTTCTATGAAGTTTAGAAGGATTATTCATTTTTACTAAATCCATTGAGGATAATCCAAACTGGTCAATGATTCTAGAGTAATCGGTTGATTGGTTACTACTCCAAGGGTCAATCTTCACTCCACCTCCATCCATAACATAGCCTCAAATCGTGGGTGAACCAATCAAACATGAAGGCTTCGCTTATTATTCATCAAAAAATGTCTTTATCAGATATTTTTAAAATTGATCAATCAACTTTCTTAGCGAGTGGCCCTAATCCTTCTCTCTTTAGTACTAGGAGCATTGTAATTATAACGCCAACTCCGACTGAAAAAGCTACATATGGAATCCAATTTGAATCTCCATCAACAGGCCTTGGTTGTACTAACCAAGTGAATACCAAGTCATCTTGATCAACAAATCTTTTCGACCATTTGAATAAGTCTGTAGTTTCATGAGCAGCAATTGTTATTGCTGCACTGTGATTATTCCAAAACTCAGAAATCTCAAGAATATCATATTCACTTTGACTAATGCTAATATTTACCCTATTACCATTAGTTACGCTTAGATGTAAATATTGTCCTTCAACATGCGTATAACCTTCTTTAGTATGCCTGTGGTCAGATAAATCCTCAAAAATCCCTGTTTCAGAAATAACTGACGAAACCTCTGCTTGATTAATGTCGATAATCCAAGTTACTGGGACATTCCATCTCTCAGGAATTAAATTTGTACACTCTTCAGTTATTAGTGACTCGAAAGATAAAACATAATTTCCTTCAATCGGAGAAATGCTGTGGTCGATTTGATAGCATCGTGTCGTTGCCCAATAAGACCATGCTTGACCCCAAGTAGTTAGCCATGCATCNGCATCCTCGCTGATATATTCTTCAATATCTTTGTCATGTCTAATAGTTGCCTCATCGACCCTTCCGATCCAGTAAAGATTTACCAACCCCCCTTCATTAACTGCAGTTTCAACTTGTTCTTTCGAACCAATAATTTGTTCTAAACTTCCACCTCTTCTNCCGAGGTTGTACCAATCCCACATATCTAATGGTTTATCGCTGGCAGAATGCCATGCCGAGGTTTGTGTACCAGTGTTATCACCATGAACCATGAATCCTTGTTTAGAAACTTGTTCATGCTGAGTTTGAGANAGGCTATCTGGGGTGAATGTTGAAATTGGATTATCGCCCCATTTATTTGCAATCAAGCGATCTTCGATATACTCCCTACATTCTAATGCTACTGCTCCAGGGTCTGATTGCCAAGATAATCCTTGCATACCATAACATCCAAATTCATCACCATTGTTCAATCTCTCCTGGGCAAGAGAGGTTTTCAACCAACCATCCTCTTCCCATTTTGATTCTGCAAGAACTTTTGGNGAGTAAATTATTGAACAGAGTAAAAAAATTATGAAAAGGCTGATAAAACGCGCTCCACCGGTAGAAATGCGTTCGCTCATAACACCCCCTTTTACAGTTATAATTTCAAATTTGGTATTCCACTAAATCTCANAACCATCTAAATTAAGGTTTAATTNTAAAAAATTAGGTAACCATGAAAACATATAGATTCACGCAATGTAATATGTCGAATCTAAATGAGTTGGAATCGGCATGGGATGATTTGAGAGAACATTGGTACATCAAGCCATTCAAAGGCAAGATTCCTCGCACCCCTGGGTATTCTTTTATTCGATTCATTTTTTCTCCCCTCATCAGAGGATTGATGCGAATAAAGTGTAGTGGACTAAATTTTATTCCAAACTCCGGACCTACAATTCTAGCAGCAAACCATCTTTCACATGTAGACCCTGTGCTTGTTATTGCTACATCACGAAGAAAGGTTAATTATTTGGCAAAAGATGGTCATTTCAAGAATTTTTGGCTNNGGCAATTTATGAAAATGACNGGNCAAATTGAAACACATAGAGAGGCTGGTGGCGATCAAGCCCTTTCTGCTGCNGCTGATGTTTTATCNTCTAACAATGCGCTAGGGATTTTTCCTGAAGGAACACGTTCTAGACGAACTGAAAAACCGTTTTTATTACCAGGAAAAACAGGAATTGCAAGACTTGCTGCATCATATCCAAACTCTGTTGTAATTCCAATTGCATTAATTGGTAGTCGTGACATGATGGAGCCTAAAAAACATAAATTACCCAGGCTATGGAAACCTATCAATATCAATTTTGGAAAAGGAATAAGTTGGATTGAATGGCTTTCTGATCCAAACGGTGGCAACACTACAAAAGAAGATTTGACCATTTTGAAAACATTGGAAAAGCATGAAATAAAGTCTAGACTTGCTCTGCTCTATAGAAAATTTACTGACCAGATNATGAACTCTATTGCTGAACTTGGCGCTCCATAGTTAATATACAGTAGGAAATAGATATTCTCGTGCGTAGCGTATATACTCCAGTTGGCATCTTAGAAATCAAGGATGATTTTGATGAGAAAAAATTATCTGCTGAACTTAGAGGTTTAGACCTTCTTTACGAAATTATTTGTAAATCGTCAAATTGGAAACTTGAAGTCTCAAGTACTCGTCCATTTATTAGATCTAATGATGGTTCACCAGAAATTCAAATAGATATTTTTAATTGTATTTTAAATAAAATCTGCCAAGAAAATTTCCATCTTTCCGTTCAAATGAGTATGCGTAATGTTTGTGTTTTAACTGATTTCGGAGTTAATGAGGAAATACCATCTACTGACGCAATAATTTCAATTATCCTACTTGGCAATTCTGGTTGGCCTATGGAGCATACTCCGGAAACATTAGAGGAAAAATCAATCGGATACTTCAAAGAGACTTGTGAAATTGAAGGTTTGAGAGATACTAATATTGGATTTGAGGACTTTGAGCATTTAGGGATATGCAGAAATTATTCGGAAGAAGAAATGTTTAGNGAAGCACTGATTGAACTCGGGAAGCTTTCTAGATATCTCTATGTTTGTAAAATGCTAACAATCGAATCTATCATCCAATTTATTTCTCCAGTTCTAAATGAAATACCTAAAAATCTTGTATCTAGATATCTAGAAGCCCCAGAAGAAGAATATGACACGGTATTCTTGTCACAGAAAGTCAAAGATAACCATCAAGTGCTGCCTATTTCAACATAGTAATGGTGAAACAATGGATGAGTATCTCAAACTAATCAATCATATCCTAGAGAATGGAGAAGAAAAGGGGGATAGGACTGGTACAGGCACCCTTTCTGTATTTGGTTATCAGATGAGATTTGACCTATCAAAAGGCTTCCCAATGGTGACCACAAAAAAACTACATCTAAAATCAATTATCCATGAATTACTTTGGTTCTTGAATGGAGATACCAATGTCAAATATCTGCAAGAAAATGGTGTTCGAATATGGAACGAATGGGCCGATGAAAATGGAGATTTGGGCCCAGTATATGGAAAACAGTGGAGAGATTGGGAGACTAAAGATGGAAAGGCTATCGATCAAATCAATCAAGCAATTGATATGATTAATAATAATCCCAATAGTCGAAGAATTATAGTCTCGGCATGGAATGTAGGGGAGTTGGAAGAAATGGCATTAATGCCATGCCATGCTTTTTTCCAATTCCATGTAGCAAATGGTAAATTAAATTGTCAATTGTATCAAAGAAGTGCAGATGTATTCCTTGGTGTTCCTTTCAATATTGCATCTTACGCAATTTTGACTCACATGATNGCTCAAATTTGTAATCTTAAACCTGGNACATTTGTTCATACTTTAGGAGATGCTCACTTGTACACAAACCATCTGGAGCAAGCAAAGTTNCAAGTTAGCAGAGACCCTCTGCCACTACCTAAATTAAATCTAAACCCTGATGTAAAGAGTATTGATGGTTTCAAATTCGAGGATTTTGAGGTTGAAGGATATCAACATCACCCACACATCTCAGCACCAATAGCAATTTGAGTTGGTAATATGTTAATTTTCATTTATGCTTGTGACCTAAATGGCGCAATAGGTAAAGACGGTGATTTGCCTTGGAGGCAATCAACNGACCTCCAGCATTTCAAGAGAATTACCTTAGGTGGAACTATTGTCATGGGTAGGAAAACTTGGGAAAGTTTACCGGGTAAATTGCCGGGAAGAAGAAATATTGTAATGAGTCGAAGTACTCGAGATGATATTGAAATATTGAGTTATGAAGAAGTTATTTCACTATCTAAGGNACAAGATGTTTTTATTATCGGCGGTGGAGAAATTTATAATTTATTTATCGATGATGTTAAAGAACTACATCGTACATTAATAAATACTAAAATTGAAAATGCCGATACTTATGTTCCTGAAATCGATAATCTAGGATTCCATATGATCTCCGAAAGACATGTCTCTGCAGGTGAAAAAGATGAATTTGATATGACTTTTCAACATTTCATTCGTTGANATCTGGCTTATACTCAGTAACACGTATTCCTAAACGACCAGTAAGAGCCTCTCTTTTCATTATTTTAGCAAATTTATTTTCAAATGCTTTCTTTAGATCTATTTTCATTGCCAAGGAGTGCCCCATTAGCAGGATTAGAATGTCTGCCATTTCTTCCGCACATTCGGAAAGCGGTTTTCCTTTTGTTACTGCAGCGGANAGTTCACCTAACTCTTCAACAGTCAATGCTATTCTGTAGCCCATATCATGGCCATTCTTGGATTCAAAATCATGCTTATCGTGAAATGATGCAACTTTTTTCATCATTTCTTCCCATTCATTATTTGCATCAAAATNCATCCACTCTGNAACACTAAGTCCTTCCATAAAATTCACTCTACTCGGAGGGAGATAGAACTTTTGATATTAATTTAGAAGTTCAATTAAACAATCCCAAACAGGTCCCAGTTTATTATTTGCTGTAGATGAAACCATTTTATGATTAAGTGCTGCACTTGAATCACCTGGTTCTCTACCTGCTGCCCAGTTCGAAGAAATACAAACTGCAACATATGGTATTTCGAGTTCACAAGCAAGTTTTGCCTCTCTGGGCATAGTCATTCCAACCATATGTCCACCTAATTTCTCTATTGCATCAATCTCAGCGCGAGTTTCAAAATGTGGNCCATGAGCNATCCAATAAGTGTAAAATAAATTCTCAGCNGAATCTAGGTTTTGTGAATTNCGAAGTGTTTTCTCCAGTTTGGAATTNATAATNCTAGAAAATGGCTCTGTAACCGAAGTAAAAACTGCTTCTTCATCGTGGAAAGTACTTTCAACGCCTGTGAAATCAATATACTGATTCGCTAAAACTACTTTCCCCGGAGGTAATTCAGAGGAGATTGCTCCGACAGAACAAACCGCTAAAATTGCTTCACATCCAGAATCTTTGAGGGCCATGATATTCGCTTTGTGGTTTATCTTATGAGGTGGTTTATTACTCATATTCCCATTGTGATGTCTTTGTAAAAATATCAATTCTCTATTCTCATCACCTTTCTTGAAACTCATACATTTTAGAGGAACTTCACCCCATTTAGTTTCGACATTGACATCGTCATTACGAATTAANGACAAGCCAGAACTAGCCATCTCATTACTCAATGACATCTTNATTAAACCGGTTCCACCTATAACTCCTAGACGTTGCATAATAACGCGACCTAGTAATCACTTGTCAAACCTACGGATTAAAAATCCTCAATCGAATCAATTCAAGAGTTTAATCTATCAATTAGATCTGCTTTCTTNCCTGAAACTGGTTTTCCAGCAGCCTTCAGTAATTCTTTCAATTCAGCAACAGTCATTGAACCATAATCAGGTGAATCNTCGGATGATTCCTCTTCAACAGTATCTTCTGCTTTCGATTCTAAATCCTCAGAAGNTGAGTCAGACTTTTCTGACTCAGGCTCTAAAGCCTCAGCTGCGTCAAGAATTGATGGAGAATCATCTTCTTTTTCTTCTTCCATTGCTGCAGCAATTGCTGCTGCCTTCTTAGCCTTAAGTTCAGATTCCTGTCTTGCCTCTTCAGCATGGATTTCATCAAGAGTAGGTCCTTTCTCTACTACTACACCCTCTTGTAGAAGTTGACTCTTTCTAATAGAAACAGAACGAATCGGATAAATTGGCTTAATTGCCTTACGAATATCTTCTTCAAGTTCTCCTCCAAGAATAGCTTGTTGTAGTTTTGAATATGTATTTTTAGATGCAAATCCAATCAAAACTTCACGAGTCTTAGAACGCATGACTTGTTTTACTGATGTTTGAACACGCTTCTGAGTAATTGTCAAAGGCTTCANACGAACTAGGAAACCGTCAGTTGTAACTACATCAACAACATCGTCGATTTTTCCACGGTATCTCCTAATTTGTCTTCTGGTATGGTCAGTTTGGTGGTGGTGACCTATGAATGTAGTTAATGCATCTTGCCCAACACATTCCTTGACACGGAATTTTAGGATTACATGCATCTTAGTGAAATCACCATTGAATTCTTGCAGAGTCATTTGGTAAACTCTACCTAAGATATGTTCGTCAGACTCTCCGAGAGTCTCTCCGATGTTTTTGAAGTCCCATGGGTGTCGAGGGGCACGAATAGTGTACCATCTCTTCATCTTCCACTTATCTCGTTGCTTACGTGCTGCTGCACGTGCCTTTGCACTTACTTTCTTCGCTGCCATCAGAATCATCTCGGTATGTCTTGCGGGGGCTACCCCACTTGCAAGTCGCCGACTAACCACCCCTATTTGAAGAAAACTACTAACTTTTGAATATATTTTAATCCGATTTTGGTTCGTTAAACTATTGAACATGAATAATTTAGCATAATTTATGGGAGCACACCACCTGACAATGCGAGTCACATCAAGTGGTTTAGAGGATGAGAATCTAATCGCTGAAGCGATATCGTTACTGATTGGTGACTCTGATTTAGTGGAGTTAGAGAAAACCAACTCATACCATGGCTCACCGATTTTCTTGATCAGTGCCACAACAAGAAAAAACAAAATAGCTTTGAAGGCGATTTCAAAACTGGGTAAAGAAAATTTGGAAAGTTTACTATCAACTGTTCAACAAAGACTAGATGAAAATAATACACTTCATTTCAGAATTGGGCTAGATGAACTGATAGATGGAGATTTAAAATTAGTTAAACCTAAAAAGAAATCCGTCAAATGTCAAGTTAAGTTAGAAGTTTACCCCGGGCAGTCAGTCATTGAAGAGACAAATTCATTTCTAAATGAGGCAATTTTAATATCCAAGTAGGGCTTAGAAATTTGTGGAATTTCACAAGGGATTAAGTATTGAGGGCTTTTACCTTGCATGAGGAGTAAATATGACTCATGTTGTAACATCCGGATGTGTTGACCACAAATATCAAGAATGCGTCGCTGTATGCCCAGTAGAAGCCTTTAGAGAAGCAGAAACCTACCTAGTTATCGATCCTGACGAGTGTATCGATTGCGGTGCTTGCATTCCAGAGTGTCCTGTTGACGCTATTTTTGCTGATATAGATGTGCCTGAGGAAGAAGAGGCTTGGATTGACAGAAACGCCGAGGAATCTATAGATGCTGAAATCGCTGAAGGCGATACTCCAGTTCTTGCAGACTAAATCTACTTTGGAGTGATTTTATGTCA
>PADF01000015.1:25108-26317 GCA_002702945.1 Methanobacteriota archaeon | reverse complement strand
GTATTTTTATCAGGTCAGCGTGCAAAGAGGTTAGGTACAGGATACGCAGGTGCTCAAGCTGATGGTCAAGGATCATGCGATCAATGGAGACAGGTGACATTTTAACCGAAAAAGATAAATAATCAAAATGGCAGCGATAATTATAAAATATAAAGCTGATAATGGCGGCAATTATCAAGTTCGTGGATTACCTAGTACTCCAACAACTGATAGAGTATGTACTATTGGTAATAGAAGAGGGTATACATACCTTTCTATTCCTAGCGAACATTTAGACGCTTATATTCCACAGCCTAAAGAGGTAGATATTGACATAGTTACTGTAACTCCCGCTGTCTCTGCAGATCTTTGTAAATGGGGAGCTCCGTTTCGAGCAATCGATAAGAGAACAAAGAGAACAATTAGAGAAAAATATAGTATTGAAGATGAGTTTAAATCGCTTCGAACCAACGATACTGAATATATTGAATTCGTTGAAAATCTAGTTGCTGAAGGTAAACAAAAGAAATTAAAAATTTTAGGGCTTTCTCAAGACGATTCTTGATTTGTTAATTTGCGTTCTGCAATAAATATTAATGTAGATGCAAATTTATAAGTACCATCCTGCTAATGTACAGCCTGTAAGCGGTACATATGATCCNGATANTGACGTACGTCTAAAGGATATTCAGGAATATACNCGCGATGGTCTCGAATTTACNTTTTCTACTGCTCTTTCNGGTCTTCAAGAGACTACAACCAATAATTACAACAATTTATATCTAACAAAAGAGAATAAGACTCAAGACATTTTAGATTGCAAGACACCAAAATCTGAATATCCTAAATATTGGCCAACATATATTAAAGTTAAAGATGCGGATCGTTTTTTAGTTACTAATAGCAGTGGCGTTGCAGAATTATCAGGAACAGAGCAATTAAAGGACAATAGATATTTTTATGAGCTTGAAATATTAGATCCAACTTATTTAGCTGTTAGACATTTTGATGGCACTAATTTAAAATATTTAACTTTAAATCAAACAACATCAGCGCGTCTTACTTTTGAAACTCGTACAGAAGATGTATCAGGTCATGCATGGGACACGCAAGTTTTTGAATATATTATAGATGAAACAAATAACAGACTATCTCTGTTTAGTAGTGTAGTTTCCGGAGATAGTGTACTTAATCGGGTACATTCTAATCCATCAGTTATTGCAAATTATT
>PADF01000015.1:0-25103 GCA_002702945.1 Methanobacteriota archaeon | reverse complement strand
ANTNATTTCTATTATTTAAAACCAGNTACTATTACTAAAACTTGGGCATCTGAAACAAATCATGTATTTGACCTTAGACCTGTAACATTTGCACCAACTCAACTCTCTTTACAGACGACATGGAANAGTTATGTAAGTGCTATTGAAGAAAANACGTTAAATGTTGATTCAAATAACTCAATACAAAATATTACAAACAATTTTCTGCTACATACTGCTACAAACAATATTAGTAGTAATATGCCNGTTAATATTATTCCGTTAAAGAATCAATTAACTACCAACAATCAGCAATCAAAGACAAACCCGTACTATACATCTGAGACTGCTGTACAACATAGAAATTACAATCACTTAACGTCAGGAACGAAACAAGAGACTGGCGATGAAAGTATTCTGCTTGGATATACTTCAGGATCTGTACAATTAACGTTACCTATTAATAAGCTTACATATTTTACATTACCACCAAAGNTNACACCTTATACNCAAATAAATGTAAATGACGCNCGGTTGTTTGAAGCAGGTGCAATNGCTTCAGATACACCGCTAACTTCAGATAAAATTTTTAAGAANCTTGTTGAAAAAGAAACAACAACAATTAANGATGTAANCGACGGTACATTATTATGTTCATGGTTGTCAGGTAATTCTGATCACGAGTCAACACCTATTTGGGTAGATAGATTTTATAATCCTGCATATATTACTCAAACAGCTGCATTAACTTCAGGCATTATTAACGATGTTGAATTTGTATCGAAATATAATTCTATTACCGAAAAATTGACTGCGCAAGATTATTATGTTTATGATAAATTAAGCGATCTTTTGTTTGAACCAAATGCAACATATGCATATTATCATATCGGNAATANTGATAGTNAAAAAGCAGTNAANGCGTGTTTNNANAAATTACATTCTAAAGATATACAAACGTATAAAAATGCCGACGGTCGTGTAGTTNANCCAACATATGAATCCGTTTCATACGAAACACATGGAATGAGTAGTGACCTAGACCATNCTGAAGTTATGAGTGAAAGTGTACACACCGACAATAGTGTAACATTATCACCTACATATACGTTTAACGGTGAAACATACGGTAATTCAGAAATTACAAATTTTGACGGTTCATTTTGTTTATCGTTTTGGATGTATTCTGACGATTGGTCAGAACCTTTTGCAGATCAATTCATTGGAACATACGTAAACAATGGATTCGGTATATTTAATGAGTCATATACAACACCATTTATCTTAGCGTTAGACGGTGACAAGATACATTTGTATAATACTGAATTTGAATATTTAAGAACACATTTTAACGGTTTAACGGTCAAATGTTTTACTCGTAGAGGTTCAACAGGAAATTATTGGTTTGTTGACGATAATAATACAATATATGAGTATGACCTCAAAGGTGTTATTCAAAACAAAATAACAAGCAGTCACCTAACAGGTGAAACTGTAACGGATATTGAGGTAAATGATACATATATTAATGTTGGGTTAAAAGATACAGAATCTTATTTTAGATGGGATCTTAGAAATCAATCTACCGCTTATATAGGTGAATTAGTTACATCATCATATTGGAACAGAGGTGTATCTACCACACAAGCTTCATCTGCTGTACGTATTCATACAGTATCAAAAGGATTATCTAGTACTGCAGGAGTTATCCTTACAACACCAGATGCTCAGTTATCTCAAGGTAGTACAGTTGATAATCTAGGTAATCCGTGGGTAATACAAAACAATTATCTATACACGTATGATACGACAATTTCAGCTAATATAATTGGCTTAAGCGCAACAGACTCACAAACGCTTGAAGGAATAAATTGCGATAGAGATGGTAATTTATGGTTGTTATATGGCTCAAATAAACTAGCTAAACTTGATACAAATAGAAACACAATATTTAATATTTCTTTATCAAGTACACCTTTATCGTCTGCAAGATATATTGATTTTATTCACGAGCATACAACAGCTGGATATACAGATTACGCAGTTGTTATGAATCAATCTATATCTGGAGCAAAAGCAATTTATTTAAATAAAGATGGTACATTTAAATCTGATACAAGTATATTAACAGGTGTGTTAGTTGACGGGAGTGAAGCAGTTACGCGTTTTGGTACACCATTATCATCATCAAGTACAGATTTTTATAGTTGGAAAACGATAACAGGCGCCGATAATTTACGTAAGACAAAAACAAATAAAACTGCACGAATTGATGCGAAAGTATCACTTACTAATTTATATAATAGTTCTACTACAACCGCCGCGTATTCTGCTTATACAGTGTCGCATGATTTATCAGCAATGAAAAGAGGGTGGCATCATTTTGCTATAAATCTAGACGCTGAGCTTGGCAAATATGAAATGTATATTGATACAGTTAAAGTAGATAGTATTAATATTCCCGCTGCTAGATTTTCTTATAGCAATATCTTTAGTCAACCTATAATGTTTGGAGTATCTCCGTTCTTTAATAACATTACATTACCTGAGGCAATATCTCAGTCTGACAGATACTATTCGAATAACATTAAGCTACAAGGTATAAAATTATATAATACTCCGTTACCGTATTATGATATTGTATCTCACTTTTTACTTCAAAGCAGAATACATGACGTAAAATGGGAAATACCTGTTGGTCAGCGATCATATATTGATACTGTTGAAAGAGTATTTAAACATAGATTACCCGGCAGAAAAAGCGAACATTATAATGTTATTATATCTGGATTATCAGCAACAAGTGAAACTTTAAAAGCTGATATTAAAGATAAAATCCTTACACAATTACCAAACATTTCACCAGCATATTCAAAATTAAATGATATATATTGGGATAGTGCCGTGCTGGAAACAACTGAGCTTCCCGCAATAACATCTGTTAATGTTTTGAGTGCGGCTCAAATATCTACAAGCTCAACACAAGTTGCGTCTGTTGTAACTAATCCTGTCACAACTACTGAAAGTAGTGATAGCGGAGATAGTGGTGGCGGAGGAGGAGGATATTAATATGAGTTATAATACAACACAGCATTCATTGATACCGTCAACGGCACCGCTTGTGTTAAGTGCGGCTATAGATGATGAAATAAGCGCTTCATTTAATTTAGACAGATATCTTGGTGATACATTAATCTTACCATATAGTTTTTCTGATATTAAAATAAAGAGCAATGAAATATGCGTTAGTGATAATATCAATGCTGCTTTATACAAGCTACACTATAATTTCTTATATCTTAATGCAGAAACAAAATTAGCATCCAATAATTTTCCGACAAACTATAGAGGATTTATTGCATCAAACGCTGCGTCTACTTCAGCAAACGTAGTGTGGTATAATAATAATGATACATCCTCTTTATCTGTTTCTGCAACAAGTACTGTTGGTACAGAATTATTAAACACAAACGGTACTATATTATCTGGTACAGTTGACGGTGTATTTTTAAAAGGATTAGGTACTGATAATACGACAACTGGTATTGTTGCTAATTCTGGAACGTTAGTTGCTTTTAGGATTGGTGAAAATGATACTACTGTTAATATTACTTTAAATGCCAAGAAAATAGAAACAGCGACTGATTTAGCATTTAGTGACATTAAATCCTTAGCGTCAGATTCAAATAAGAAGTTATTTGTTCTTGACGGTACGTTAATTTATAAGCTTGATGTGGATTCGTTATTAACCGCAAATCCAGCGATTAGTTCTGTTGGAAGATTTCTCATTAAAACTATGGGAGGTAAAAGCAGTACAATATATGATAAAGACAAGTTTAACAACCCTATATCAATAGATATTGTAAATGATAAGTTACATGTTTTGGATTTAGGTGATAACGGGTACAAAGTATATGATAATAATTTAAACTGGATATCTACAGTACCTCAAAGCACTAATTTTGCTGCAGCTTCAGGTAATGTAACAGATATAGCTGTTGATAGTGTTGACGAGAATGTTTATATTTTATCAACTGGCGGTACAATTGATAGATACGATGTATCTGGTAAACTTGTATCATCAACCGCGTTAGATGATGTAATCGAAACCGGTGAAGAGTTTAAACGTATAACATTCTCAAAGATCGATAATAATATCATATATGTATTATCAAATAAAAATATTTACAAAAAGTTTAAGTCTAAAATAAACCGTTCGATAGGTGTTTTTAGATTATCTGATAATAATATATCAACAAGCGAAAGATTAACATTTATATCAACGAATAATATACCGGGCGATTTAAATGATGATGTGTATGTTGGTAGTGAAATATCATATGCCGGTGTTAAGTCTGATATCGGTAAAGTTCTTAAATTTAAAGAACAAATTCATTATCAAACTACAGTATATGATAGATATAAGACAGATATATTTTCTATGAGTTCAATTGCTGTGCATTCTGAAGAATATGTATCATCATGGGTTATTAATAAAGCATTGAACAAATTGATATATAATCATCAGCTATTTAAAGATAATTTATTTGGAAAATTTGTAGGTACATATAATATGACTGGTAGAATTCAGTTTAACAATGTAGAATATATTACCGATACAGATCAGAATTTATTTGCATATGCAACGACACTCGACAATTACATTGGAATAAATGAACCAGTACTTGCAGAAACAATAAACAGACCGTTAAAAGAGATATATGATATGCAATCGACATTACTTACATTAAGTAAAGAGAAGTACACTAATAAATATCCGTTAGCGACCCAAGTTGTAACAGTATAAATATATAAAATGAGCGATAATGTAAGATTTCATAGTAAGCATCATGGAAAAGCGCATCATACTACGGCTTCGCCAGGTTATCATGATAGTGCGGTAGATCCTATTGCTAGTTCTGCATCACCGTTCATGGGCAATTTCAATTTATCTGGTAGCCATGTTTATTATGATACTTCTGTAGCAGCCGATACTTCTAGAACTATTGGTTATACAGATTTTGTTGACAAATACGATCCGATGTATACAACAGTAAGAACACAAAGTTCGAGCTGGACTGTTTTATCAGGTGATTATTGGTCTGTAACATCAAATACTCAACATCCAAATGATTTAACAAATAATGTTGGAATAGGTACAAACTCAGCTGATGAGAAACTTACTGTTGCAGGTAATATAAGCGCATCAGGCGGGTTAAGTGCTCTTGGAGGTATTAATTATTTTGGTGGTAATGTTGGCATCGGGACTACTGCGCCATCATCCAATCTTCATGTAGCATTATCTGATAATACCACAAGCATTACTAGCCAATTTGGTGAGGGTATAGTCGTTGAAAATAGCGACACAACAAACAATAATTTTACCTCTATTCAATTCAAGGGTGGAGATAGTATTATGGCGCAGGTTGGTACGCAATTTGTTGATCACTCTAACAATGCAGGAGAGTTATTCTTTACAACGAGAAATAGCAGCGGCTCTAGAACAGAGAAGATGCGTATTAATAAAGACGGCAACGTCGGTATCGGGACTACTGGGCCAGCTAAAAAGCTTCATGTTGTTGGAGGTTCAATACGTTGTGAAGACAGTAACAATGACGGGTTTATCTATCTCGGCTCAGATGAGCATCAATACATTTTTGGTGATGAAGGTTCAAATCACCTGTCATTCCATACCGCTAACACCGAACGGGCGCGAATCGACGCTTCAGGTAACGTCGGTATTGGTCATACTGCTCCAGCACAAAGTTTAACTGTTGTAGGCTCTGTTAGTGCTGATAGCTATAAGTTTCCAGATGGTACTGAGCAAACTACAGCTGCTACACAAGCTACTACTACACCAATAATGGTTTCTTTAACAGAGGAAGATTTATACGCACAAGTAGGTTCACGAAAACTAACATTCGTAGCACCGTTTGCGTTTACTTTAAGTAAGATAAGAGCTGTAGTATCTGATCCTCCAACAGGAAGCTCTCTATCTCTTTCCGCAATATCGACAGGCGGACCATTACACTCCGGTACAGTTGATGTTGCTGCGGCGGCTTATTATGGAGATAAGAGTTCTGGATTATTAAACACTTCATTAGCAGACGGTGAAACAATTTGGATTGATCTTAGCGCAGTAGGATCTACCAACGCTGGTAAAGGTGTTAAAATTTATTTTTATAGATAATCATGCTTTTAAGACGGTATTCAAGAGATGCTTCTCAGATTGAAACTCCATATAATTATAGACATGGAGAGACCAGCTCTTCTGTCGACTTTACTGTAACTATTAAGAATTCATCCGATGCACATGCTTACGATAACGGTGAATGGCGCAGATTAGTTTTTCACATGAGAGGTCAAGATACCTGTAACGCAGGTAATTATAGCGCGTCGCAGTTTGAGATAACTACTGAAGGTACAACAAATACATATTCTAATACAGGTGGAAATGCATGCTTAATATATGTAGTAAGATCACGTGATGAGTATTATTATACATATAAATGGATTAGTGGTTCAGGTGTGAATTATATTTCAAGATCAGACTGTGGATCTTGGGAGAGCGGTGTAGGATCTGCAGGGCATAATTTTTGGACTGCAAATAATTCATATTTCGATAAAGATAATCTTGTACCAGTAGGTCCCGGAGAATTTAAAGTGCGCATATATCAAGTTGCAAGTAAATGGGGCAATTGCTATGGGGGGATATATAATTACGCAACATTAGTAAAATATAGATAATGGAAATAGAATTTGACAGTAATGTACGTGATTGTGATATATCAGAATTAGTTGATATACCAGATATTGACTTACGTACTCAATTCATGTATGTCGGCATATTTGATGATGGTAAGAAAGCCAAATACACATTAATGGATAGAAAGAAGCCGTTAATTGATAGACATTATACTTTTATTTCCAAACTATATCTTGAAGAAGGGTTACCTAAGATCTTGGAAGTAGCCTCGAAAGTTTTGAATAATATTGATCGAGAACGTAATCTCGTGAATCTAAAACACTGTGTTGCGTATTACACGAAAATGTACGAAAAAGAAAAATTTCCACTGCAATACGATTATGCTGTAATAATTAAAGATATGAAAGTAAAACACGTTGCGCAGTATTCTGATAATTTAGATCATGATGGAGACGGAGTTGTTAAAATAACTAGTGAACATCGCGAGTATATTGGGATGATGCCTGATATTGGTGATACGTTTATAACAACTGGAATAGAATATAATGTACCACCTGGTACTTTTATTTCAAGTAGCTCGTAATAAATAAATATAGCCATGTCATATCAATTAGTAAGATTAAGCGCGCTGTCCGGAAAGAATGCAACATATGCTCTATCCGGTTCAGATCTAGTGTATGGTACAATTGGTACTGCTACATCAGGCCCATCTCTTTCATCTGTAAAACTTACGTTAGATGAGGTTGGTTCATATATTGGTGATACGAGAGTATTTTGGAACTCCGCAGGAAACACAATTACACCAAAAACTACTGCTGCAAAAGTTGCAATAGGTAACACAACTGCACCAACTGTTACTCTTGTTCTATCTGCAACTGATGCTATTTCTATTCCTGTTGGTACAACAGCTGAAAGACCTTCTCCAGTAATGGGAATGATACGGTATAATGAAACAAACTCTCAATTTGAAGGTTACGGTGAAAGTTCGTGGACTGGTTTAGGTGGTGTAATTGATGTTGATCAAGATACAAAAATTCAAGCTGAAGAGTCTACAGATGAGGATAAGTTAAGATTTGATACCGCCGGTAGTCAGCGAATGATTATTGACAATAACGGAAAAGTTGGTATTGGTATGGAACCTGCCACGTCAAGTTCACAATTCACTGTAGTTGGATCTATTAGTTCACAAGGAGCTATATTTGCAACAGATGATATTACAGCGTTCTCAACATCTGACGAAAATCTTAAGAAAGATTTAGAGCCGATTAGTAGACCGTTAGAGAAAATCTCCGAGCTTACCGGTTATGTATTTGAATGGAACGAAGCTGCAGAGAATTTATATTCCGGCAACAAAACCGGTGTGCAATATGGTGTTGTCGCACAAGAAGTAGAACAGGTCTTACCTCAAGCCGTAGAAACTCGGCCAACTGGTTACAAAGCAGTAGATTACAATCAGCTAGTTCCGTTATTGATTGAATGTATTAAAGATCTGTCTGCTCGTGTAAAACAGTTGGAGGGTAACGATGGCGAATAATTATATACCGTTATCAGGTGTACCGGTTAAAGCAAGTGATATAAACACCCTCAAAAACGAGTCAAATGCCGCAACTGTTAACTCTACTGAATCCAATACATCAATTCGAGATCTTCATGACTGGTTTTACACAAATGCGCATATAACAGAATCCGATGCAACCGGTACAGGTCAAAGCGACGTAAAATTTAGTGAGTTTTATAAAGCTCAAATACTTGAAGCGGATTTTCTAGGCACAAGCGAAACGTACGACGGTCATTATGGTCATAGAAATGATGCTCATGTACAAGTTGTAGTTTCCGAGGACAGCTTAGTGCGTGACTCTTTAAGTGCATTTGGAGTTGACTTTTATGCAGTTGATGGCGGAGGATATGGTAGTAATGACGATTCTGATAATCTCCCGCCATCAATAGGCTCCTGGACAACAGTTCTGAATAGTGGCAATCTAGGTAGGGTGTATGGATCTGGAGGTCAATATGGTACAGGAGATGTAGATAGTGTAGACTATCATGAGCATGGTTACGACTTAATAAATTGCTATATAAGAGATACTAACACTGGCGCTTGGTTAATGCATAAGGTTAGAATTAACGAAGGTTCATCTGTCTCTGCTCAGGTAAATCCTCCCTATGCTGGTTGGAACTGGTACCATTATGACAAGCAATATACTGATGAATTAGATCAAACGAGATACTGGACGATTAATACAGTTGGATATAAAGGAACCCTATGACGTTATACGAAAAATTGGTTAGGAATTTTAGTAAATGCGTTGCTTCTATTGTATGGAAGGATAATGTGTTTATGGAGAATAAATCCTATGTTACTTTACATAAAGGATTGATACCAAACACTGTACAACAAGATCTGCCACGAGCATTTAACTTGTATGATGTAATCAATGACAAATGGATAACAGTTCCAATACAAGATATCAAAAGAATTCACTGGGAAAGTCTTCAACATTCACCTGAGGATATTTTTAATATAGATGATAATGACGAGAAAGTTTTATCAGAGCTTAAAAGTTTCATATCTATTATTAAGAAGATGGTAGATGATGAGATTGTAGATGAACTTAAAGAGTACGCGGACATGACACCTGACGATCTTAAGATGTTGTTATTGCTGGAAACCGGGTATAGATGTACACATGAAACAGAAGTTGAGGTACAAGACTATGTTTGGCAGCTATGTACCTTACATATTACACATAATATATCGTCAGAAAAGCTATTAGTTCGTATTCTAGATTTAGAAGATAAATTTAATGTAACAAGGCAACTAAACCCTAAAACTATCAATTTAATACCTGAATCTGAAATTTATGGTCATCTTAATGAGATGACGGATATTGTTGATGTTTCAGCCGCGTGGAATATCTGGAAAGAAATATTACAATGGCATATTGATCAAAATATTAAGGATCTTAATACAGAATTAATTGATACAACTGACCCAGAAGAAGTTGAAGAGATAGAAACGGCTATTGAGTTAGTTAATGGCGCAATAGACGATGTAGATGTAAATCAATTTAAGAGCGTTGGGGATATTGCTCATTTCTGGCCTGCGTTACTATATCCACCACCGCATTTTGTAGGATAATGTCGATTATAGAACAATTTGAAAAAGCAATAGCTGAGTATACAGGAGCTCCTTATACTGTAGCACTAGATAGTTGTACATCAGGTATATATTCAAGTTTACGGTTTTTTAAGCCAGACAAGATTGTCTTACCAAAGCAAACGTTTATCTCTGTTTATACGTATTCGCTATTTTCCAAAACAAAAGTCGAGTTTGATGATATATTTTGGGACGGTATGTATAAGATTGATCCAACTACAATATATGACTGTGCAAAGACTCTAACCCAAAACATGTACATTCCAGGATCTGTTATGTGTTTATCGTTTGGTAGAGAAAAACCGTTATCTATCACTGATCATCATGGAAATCTTAGAGGAGGGATGATCTTAACGGATAATAAAGACTTAGTTGATTTTACGAGAGAGATTTTCGATACATCAAGACCTCGAGCAATGAACTGTGAGAGATGCTTCTTTAACTATGACGTTAATTTTTCAATGAAAGAATCTGAAGCAAAGCTTGGATATAAACTATTTACAGAGAAACTAGAAAGTGATGATCCAGTATTTGCTGCAAAGGATAGTGTAACTAGCTCCGGATATCCGGATTTAAGTCAATATAAGTTACTTAAGGTTAAAAATAAAATAAAGATTCTTAGTCATCCAGATGATCCTGAAAATAAATGGATTCTTGAAAATGCCCGGTACATAAATAAGTATCGTTATCTTGATTGACAGTATCAACCAGTTAGTAGTTGCGGTAAGGAATTCAATAAGAAACAAACAACCGTGGCCTCATTGGACAACATCTAATTGCCTCTCAGATAGTTTAATTCGAAACTTACATGAAGAGTTTGGTATTACTAAATGGCCTCTTCATGGAGAAAGTACTGAGCATCCTGGTAGCTTTGAGACAACATGGTCATCTAATAAGGAAGATACGTATACTAATGGTGATGATTGCTATAAAGGTCATAGATTATACTTCAGAAAAGGAATAGAGACTAATCCAGTCGCAAAAGAACTTATAGATATTGTTACTAATAAAGCTGTTGTAGATACATTCAGAGAAGTTACACATAAACCTCTAAACAATTTATTTGCGAAAATTTGCTACGTTACTGAGCGTACAGGGTGGAAAATGCATATTCATGACGATCATCCTGAGTCGTGCAGATTGACAATGATAGTATATTTGCCTCAAGATGATGTATCTGATGGTAATACTATGGGAACAAGTTTGTACAATCAAGACCTTACATTGCATCACAGAGCTACCTACGATTATAATCTTGGAGAATTTTTCATACCATGCAAGAAGAAGTTTAGACGAACGTTGCATGGATTCGATGGCGATATACCATCAACAAGAAATTTCTTATTATTTCAATACCTGTCGTACGATGATATTGATATGAGTAACCCGCAAATCCCTAATCATTATGACGGAGTATTTGATAAGCCTCAATTAACATATCATTATGATACATTAGAAAATCTATGGAGAGTAGATGAATGAGATTTATAAATTACAAGAGCAGTTCGAAAAGTGTTTAGATCGATCTTTGGAAGATTATACATTAGAGTATATTAACAAAGATCATGATTCATATATCCTAACTATTAGAAATAATATTTTATATAATCGAGGATTAATATTAGATGATTTTCCATTTAAAGATAATCATGATCCAGTATTCGATATTCATGTTATGGATGAGCCAAAGTTCGCGCATCGGATTATTAAGCGCAAAATGAAGCTACAAAAAATTCCTGGTAAAATAGTCCTACCATTTCACAAATATCAATGGAATATTTACCATTCATTCTTATGTGATCATAATAGTTATATGAATAGCCAATTAGCTAACTCAATTGAGTACGACTCGCTTCATAATTTTATTGATACTCCAATTAATAGATTTTTGAGAAATAATTTTTTCCCTAATATACCAGTTATTAGCGACGAGTCGTTTGCATTTGAAGAGCTTAAGATTGTTAGTAGCGGTATTACTACAACGACAAATAATTTAAATCGATTAGAGTCTCATATAGAGCATTTGAGGCGCGTGTTTTTATCTAACACATATACACAATCTGATAAAATATTTGTTTATAGAACTAAAGGTGGCCGTAAAATAGTTAATATAAACGACTTTAACGAACTAGATTGTACTCACTTATCGGATGTTGATATATGTTCATTGGATCTCTATGAGCAGGCAAATATGTTTAATCGTGCTAAGATTATATTTAGTATACATGACAGTAGTCTTTATAATATAATATTTTGTCAACCTGGTACCAACATAGTCGTAGCAGAGCCACACTTTAAAAATGTTGAAGTAGAGGACAGTTTTGAGAAAGTTTGCAAGATATTAAATTTAAATTATATACCTGTACCGGCAACTAGCATTAGAGAATATGCTGGTAACTGGAGAGATATAGATTATAATATTGACAAAGACCTAGTATATGAATATTTTAACAAAGAATAGTACACCACACATATGTATTATAGGTAATGGTTGGTGGGGCAAAGGCCTCCGAGAAGCAATTGCTCTTAAGAACTATAATGTTACTGTGTTCAATTCAAAAAGCTGTCTCCGAGATTTATTGACCTTAAATTGTGATTTAGTATTCGAATGTACAGGTGATATTGAGACTGCTAAAACAGTTGCGGAATTATGTCTTGAAAAGGGTGTTGATATGATGACAGTTAACAGTGAGTTTGATTGTCATTACGGTCCGTATTACGCATCGATGTTTAAACTCAACAATATTCAATATTGCGGATGTTTAGGTGATCAACCCGGCTCATTAGTAAAATTACATTATGATGTTGGCATGATGGGATTTGAAACAGTTGCACTTGGTATATGTAAAGGATTTATTAATAAATATCAAACTGTTGAAGAAGCGAAAAAATGGACTAACGATGATCAAGATCCGTATAAAATAAATAGCTTCGCAGACGGAACAAAACTTAATATAGAAGCTGCTTGTGTATGTAATCATATAGATGCAAATCCAGCAATGAGAGGAATGTTCGGAATGGATTGCCCGAAAGAAGATCTCGCTGAAGAGTTTGGATACCTTGCAGGATATGTTAAAGACAGAATTATAGATTACACTGTTGGTGTTAAAGGTATAAATCAAGAAGCAGGGATATTTGTTGTTGGTATGTTAAAAAATGCTAGTACAAAAATGGTCAGCGATATGAAATATCTTAAGATGGGAGATGGGCCGTATTATCTATTCTTTAAGGATTATCATTTATGTTATTTTGAAGCAGTTACTAGTATAACAGAAATGGTTGATCACAACGTTTCATATATAAAAAATAGATATTTAAATGCTGACGTAATTTCAATTGCAAAAAGAAGCCTGAGTGAAGGTACTGTATTGGATGGTATTGGTGGAAACTGTATATACGGTGAGATTGACAAAGTTACAACTATTGAATCTAAAGATTATATTCCTACTGCTTTAATTAAAGGATTAGAATTAAATTGTAATGTATCAAGAGACACTCCTATAACTTTTGACATGGTCAAATGAAAATTGTTTTATGTACAGATGATAATTATGTAGATGAAGCATTAACGTGCATTTCATATATTCATAAAACTCAAAAAAACTTTGACATTGATGTTCTTGGATTCCAGCTCAATGCAGCAGCTAAAGAAAGACTGCAAAACGCAAACACAAATGTAATAGATTTTAGTTGTAATAGACAATTAGGTTCACGTTTTAGACCTAACTTTATGAAGATATATATTCCAGACTATTGTTTAGATGATACAGTAATATATTTAGATACAGATACAATACCTATTCGTAGACTAAATGCTTTATTAAAAATTGATATATCTAATTATTATGCTGCTTGTGTAAGAAATATTGTGACGCCAACAGCAGCTTCGTCAAAGCATTATATAGATTTTAATATTGAAGGTGATACATTACTCGCTAATCTTGGAGTTATGGTTGTAAATTGCGAAAAATGGCGAGATGATAATATAACATCAAGATTAATTAAATATACAAACAAAATACTTGATAAATTGGAAGATATATACCCACAATCATTAGCTTTAGGTAGGATCCAAAAAGAAGAATTTTCGTTTAATGCTTTGTTAAAAAATCAATGGATCGAGTTAGATGAGAAATGGAATGTTACTCCAGTGTCAAAAATCACAAAACCTTATGTAATACATACATGGCATGATCCTAGTTCAATTTATAAATAATTGTAGTGCATAACCTAACATATACATTAAGCAGTGATTCTATATCGACAGATGGTATAGATGTATATGAGTCTGGAAAAACTAAGATTACGTTTGATCTTAGAGGTATTCATACAGACTCTGCAATTGGTTATTTAAAATTTATAGCAGATTTTGGAGACGGTAGCGATCAAGTTACCGTTCAAGATATAACTGACACATGGGGATTAAGTTCACAGTCAATTAGTCATATATTTTATCCAGGTAAAGAACGTATTACTTCATATAGTGTACAGATATCTGGAATTAAAACAGATCTTACAGTTGATAATTATCAATATAACGTTTCAATTGGAAAGCCATCTATTTCAACATATAAAGATGTTAAAATAATCGAGACAAAATTATTTACTAATAAAAACGGAACTAACAATTTAATGGTCACGTTTGAGATGCAAGATCCATATTTTGTTGGTAATGTAATTATTCCTCAAAGTAAAGTTGATATTACTGCACTTATTGACGATGATACTGATGCGTTGCAGGAATTGGATCTTAATCGACATCTTCGTACTGAAGTTTATTCGTCTGTTGGTGGTCTACAGTCGATTACAGTTGAGTCTGGTCAGTTTATTATAACAGAAAACCAATTGTTAGTATTTGTTATTGCTAATGAATTAGCAGGTATTTGGAGTGGTAGACAAACTACAGATGACGAGAGTATTGCAATATTAATTGATGATACTGCTGTTATAACGGATATTAACGGTAATGTTATAGCTGATCCAAGCTTAATATTAATACCAGAATTCGAAACACCATCTCCAAAAGCAAGAATAGATTATACTAGAAAAACTGGATTACCATATAGATAAGATAAATATTAAAAATGGCAGATAAATTTACATTAAGTCAGTTAGACGCAAAGCCGTCAAGTTATACTATTTTAGATACTGATCTTTTATTGATGACAACTGGCACCAATACGCCATTTTTATCTTCAATGAAAGTTTCCGTTGCAGCTTTGAGTGGCTATATAACTGGTACTGGTACGACTGCTACATTGACAGTCTCCGCAGCTACCGGTTCTGGATCAGCTAGCAAAGTCTTAACTATTCAAAACGGTTTAATTGTAAACATTGCTTAGTTGCACTTCTTGACACGTACGGTATAATGATTAAATACTTACGTGGATACTTACAAGTTAACACCTAAGGCAAAACAAGCTCTTTCTATATCAAAGAAAGAAGCGCAATTGCTTAGAAACAAATACTCAGGTACAGAGCATTTATTGCTCGGGCTTCTTAATATCGGCGATAGTATTATTACTAATATTTTAGAAGACTTAGACGTCGACCTTGATCAATTAAGAAATATTGTTTATGATAATATCTCACAACAAGGAAACGATCCGGTTTCTATTGAAAGTATTTCTTATACTCCTCGTGTCGAGAAAGTTATAGAAGTTGCTGATGAATGTGCAAAGAGGTTAAATAAAACACACATTGACGTGGAACATATTTTGCTCGGTCTTTTGTACGAAGCTGATGGTGTTGCTAATAATATACTACAAAGTTTAGGCGTTGATTATAATCATGTTAGGAATCAAATAACCAATGAGCTTGGCAACATTGGTGAAAACATAGAAGACGAGCCATTATCCAATAAGCAATATGCTACAAATGATAATTCAATATCTAAATTAAAAAATCTACAAAAGCATGGCATTGATTTAACAAATTTAGCTGCTCGTGGTAAAATAGATCCAGTAATTGGTCGAGAGGAAGAGATTTCTCGAATGATACAGGTACTGTGTAGAAAAAGAAAAAATAATCCTGTACTGATTGGCTCAGCAGGCGTTGGTAAAACAGCTGTTGTTGAAGGACTAGCTCAAAGAATTGTAACAGGCAGGGTTCCAGAAACACTCGCATCAAAGCATATTATATCAATTGACTTAGTATCAATTTTAGCTGGTACAAAGTATAGAGGTCAATTTGAAGAAAAATTAAAGAACATTCTCGATGAGATTAAAAAATCAAAAAATGTAATAGTTTTTATTGATGAAATTCATATGATTGTTGGTGCAGGGTCTGCAGAAGGTTCTATGGATGCCGGTAATATATTGAAACCAGCTTTAGCGAGAGGCGAACTTAGATGTATAGGCGCTACAACACCGGACGAATATCGTGAAAGCATTGAAAAAGATAATGCATTAGAGCGTAGATTCCAGCCGGTTAAAGTTGAAGAGCCGAATGAAGAAGATTCGTTCGCTATATTATCAGGTATTAAAGAGAGTTATGAGAAATTTCATAATTGTAAATATTCAGATGGTGCATTAAAAGCCGCTATATCGTTGTCGATTAGATATATGACAACACGAAATCTACCTGATAAAGCAATTGATATTATTGATGAAGTAGGTGCAAGAACTCATACTGTAACAAAAGATTTAGAAGAGATAAAAAGCCTCAAAAATCAAATTGAAAAAATAACGCAAAAGAAAGAGAATTTAGTTAAAGGTCAGCAATTTGAAGAAGCTGCGAAATTGCTACAAGAGGAAAAGAAAATACGCGAACAGTTGAATAGTATGATAACAAGTTCGAAAAAGAAAAAGAAGCCAGCTGTTAAACTTGATGTTGAAGATGTAGAGCAAGTTGTATCAAATATAACTGGAGTACCAATTACATCTTCAGAAAAAGACAACGCTAAGCGTATATTAGGTCTTCGAGATAATTTAGAATCAGCAGTAATAGGTCAATCGGATGCTGTTGAATGTATTAGTGATTCTTTAACGAGATCTGCCGCGCGTATTCAAAGCCCGAAAAAACCAATCGGTTCGTTTTTATTTTTAGGTACTACTGGTGTTGGTAAAACATATCTTGCAAAACGGCTTGCTCGTGAAATGTTTGATAGTGAGGATCATATTGTACAGATCGATATGTCAGAGCTAATGGAAGGTCATTCAGTATCAAAACTTATTGGATCACCGCCAGGATATATTGGATATAATAAAGGAGGCAAGCTTACTGAAGCTATTAGAAGAAATCCATATTCAGTAGTATTGTTTGATGAAATTGAGAAAGCTCATCCNGACGTTATTCATATATTGCTTCAAATCCTGGAGGAAGGTAAAGTTACTGATGGTCTTGGTCGTAAAGTAAATTTTAGAAATTGTATCGTAATCATGACTACAAATCTTGGAGCTGAGAAAATCGAACAACCAGTACCAATAGGGTTTGTTTCTCCTAATGATGANGAGAAACAAGANTTAAGAGTNACAGAAGCTTTAAANGAAGTTAAAAATAATTTCAAAGCTGAGTTTATAAATCGTATTGATGAGATTGTAGTGTTTAATAGTATGTCGAAAGATAATGTTGATCAAGTGATCGATTTACAATTTAACGAATATATTGACCGAGTAAAAGAGCAGCACAATATAACGGTATCGTTAGATAAAACTGCTAAGTCAGTATTTCTCGAACAGGGCTATAGTGAGAAATATGGTGTGCGAGAGTTAAAACGAACTATCCAACGACTATTTGAAACTAAATTTGCTGTTGCTTTATTAAAAGGTAAATTCAAAGACGGTGACAAGTTAACTTGTTATGCAAAGCAAGGTGAAATATGCTTTAGGAAAGCTAACCGTGGTAAACGTTAGCATTTTTGATCTTTACATTTTTCAAACTAAAATATAACTCCATCGCTTTTTTCCAAGCCCGTGTTTCAAACCAATTAGCGTCTTTTTCGAGCGGACTATCTTCATATTCTTGATCATTAGTAGATTGATATGTTACATCCGACGCGTCTTTTCGAAATATAACTTCTTGCATGCAATGACGGAATTCATGAATTAAATGTTGAAACAAAAAACTTAACCGACCTTTTCTAGTTTTACCTCGTCTGTGATTTTCTGTAATACCTGCTATAAGAATAAACTTACTTTGAAAATTATATTCACTATCCTGTCGTCGACAGTCAATATCAAGTGTTATATTGACAATCTCAACCTTCTTTCGAAAATCTATTGAGTCTGCAACGATGTTAAGTACTTGACGAATTCTTTCTAGATCGAAATTGTCCCGCTTGCAATATCGGACTGCTCTCTCAGTAGGATTTAGTCGAATTACTGTCATATGACTTATCGTTATTGTAGAATAACATATGAATAAATTCAATAGTTGATCTACATGNCGAGGTCCTCTATAATATTTATGTATGACGCAAGAATACACAATTAAGATTCGGAATCTNTACGAGAACAAANCTCGTNAGGTTGTTATTGAAGGCCAANATCCTATGGTTGTTCATAAGCAAGCATATATGAAGGAGTTGAAGTCTGATGAAGAGATTAGCTGTATTGAGGATTCCCAGATGAGAATAGTATTTGAGTTGAAAAAAGGATTTACACATATAAATTAAAATACCATGGAACAAAAACTATTAAATGCATTAGTAGCTCACTATAACGCAAACCTTCAGCGCGCTGAAGCAAATTTGCTTAACTACTTTAGAAATTCAGCCGGTATTGGTGAGCATCCGGACGTTGTTGGTGAAATGACCAAATTAATTGATGAAGTCGGATCCGCTCGCGGTGGTCTTCAAGTATTAAATGATATGGTTGCAAATCAACAAGCAGCTCCGGCTCCTGAGACGACAGAAGAAGGCGAATAAAAAATATTTCCTTTTTATGTTGCAGTGCCCCTGTTTCTACTCTATAATTAATGTAGTTTAAAAATAAAAATTAGTTATGAGTACATTCAAAGGAAATACTGAGTTAGTAAGGCTGGACGACCGAATTGGTGTAGATATCAGCGAGGCTGCAAATTTCGACGAAGTCATGAATATGGCTGGATTCGATTTTGATGTTGAGAAGGTACCTACCCATACACCGGAAGGTGATGAGGTTCCCGGTCATTTTCTTATTCGACGTACCGACACGAAGCAAAACTTTGCTGTCATGCGTCGACGTTATGCACCCATCCCAATGGATCAGATGTTTCGTCCGTTTCATGAGATGGTTCAAGAGTTCGGCGCTACATATGAAGGCGCTGGTTTAATTGACGGAGGTAAAAAGGCTTGGATTAGCGCAAAGCTTCCAAGCGGCTTTTCATTGAAGTCACGTCCAGATGATGCGGTTGAGAATCGTATTATGGCTTTTGGTACTAATGATGGTACGAAGCGTAATGCTTACTTTGGTATGGCGTCTCGTATCTTCTGTAACAATCAGATACGTACTATCATGCAAAATGCCAATGAGTCTGATTATTGGATCTCTCATACTAAGAACTGGGAGAATCGACTCGAGCAAGCTAAGAAAGGCTTCCATGCTGCTCTTCGTGGTCTGTCTTCTTTTGAGAAGATCGCTAATCAACTTGACAAAATCAAGATGACTTCCGATGAATGTCGCGGGTTTGCAACTCTGTTGTTGCCTGAGCCTGATCGTAAGAAAGACGAGAAGGGTAAAGACATCGAGGTTCGTTCTACATCACGTATTACTAATCGTCGCGAGAAGATTGTCGACTTGTTTGCTACCGGTGCTGGTAATCTTGGCGCAACGCGTTGGGATGCTCTTAACGGTCTGACTGAGTATGTTAACCATCACAACAATATCGGTAAGCTTGAGAAAGGTGGTCGTAAAGCTGCTGAACGTAGAATGGTATCCAGCCTCATGGGTGGTCCAGCTGATCAAATGATGCAGCGCGGTCTAGCTCTTCTTACTGATACTAAGAAGTTCGATAAAGTTAAAGAAGCTGTAGAAGCCTAACGACCCAAATAGTGTGAATTAAGCCGGCTCATCACGAGCCGGTTTTTTTATTAGTTGATAAGTCTCGCAAGAGCTGTAAGTACTTGGTGATATGAAATTACTTAAAGTATCTCTCCTAACGGTGCTTCTGGCATTCTCAAGTATTGCTGATGAAGCGAAAAAGACAACGGCTGATTATCTTCAGGATGTATCAGTTACAATTGTTTCTGACGCAGGTTATTCTCGTGGAGAAGGTTCAGGTGTAATTTTCAGTAGAAAGAACAAAGATGGAGATACAGTTAATTTTATTTGGACAGCAGCTCACGTAATTGATAATTTACGAAGCGAGCGAAAAGTCATCGTAAATGGAGCTCCTAAAACATTAGTTGAATTTAAAGATGCCAAAATTGTAAAGGTACTTCGTCAAAACGGACGATCGGTAGGTCAATTAGAACTAGATGCCGAAGTTGTTAAATATTCAGATGCTGACGATGGTCATGACTTGGCGCTGTTAAAGGTACGTAAACTTAATTTCTCTGATGTAACTGTTAAGTTTTATCTTGATAAAGAAATTCCAAAGCTTGGTACTGATTTGTGGCACGTCGGTTCACTGCTAGGTCAAATGGGATCTAACAGTATGACAGATGGTGTTTATTCACAAACAGGTAGACTTATTAAATCTCTCAATAAACATGTATTCGATCAAACTACAGTAGCAGCATTTCCAGGATCATCCGGTGGTGGGGTATTCTTCAAATCTGACGCACGGTATGTTGGTATGCTAGTTAGAGGTGCAGGAGAGACCTTTAACTTGATTGTACCTGCACGCCGGATGGTCGACTGGGCTACAAAAAATGATATCATGTGGGCTCTTGATCCAAAGGTAGAATTACCTGCAGATGAAGATCTTGCAAAGATACCTGTTGAAGATGTAGGCGCTGATTTCAGCAAAGAAAGTGAAGAGAGAAAGAAAGCAAATCGCGCTATTGCATCAAGAGACTATCCGTTCTTGTTGCGCGTTGAGCAACTAGCACAACCTGAGGTTAAATAGACCTAAGGAGGAAAGGGTGGAGACAGGTGGTCCTTCGGGGCCACCTTTTTTTATTGCTATATTTTAAATAGACTATATAATAAATAATATTGGGGCAGTAATGGAATCGACTTATTGTTGAGGAATATGAATTGCACGTCGAGATACCGATGGTCTCGTAAAACTCGGTCACAGATAATTGGTAACAAGAAATCTGATCTCTTTGCGAAGATTGTGGAGGCATTTGAGTCTGCACCTGCGCAAGAGTTAGCGCACGCTTAAACAAGCGTACGTCATATAAGTTATGGTTGTACCTTATATGGCGCAATTACAACCTGCTGTGTAGTAACTCTGGCGAGAGCCTGCAATAAGTTTAACGCTAGGTTATGTATGGGTTTGCTGGTTTAGACATACATAGCCGAAATTAAAGACCGGATATGCGTGTAGAGGTTGATAGGATCACCTTAAGGACGCGGGTTCGACTCCCGCCTGCTCCACCAATTTACTATGAAAGACCTAGTTGAGAAGTATATAGATCTTATGACAAGCAAATATTGCTGTCATCTTGCACTCTGGGTTTTTCCGCCGTTTGCTATCTGGAAAATTATTGAGTTAGTCTTTTAACATTATGACAGCAGAGACATGGCATATTCCATTAGGTCGAAGCTATTATACTATCAGACAAGCTCTTAATACTATGGATAGTTTTAAACCTAGTCAAGACGATGTTCCGTTTATAATTAGACTATTTGAAAATCCAAAGTATAATTTATTACCAGGCGCGGTAACGTTACAAAATCATGATATTATTCATGTACTGCTTAGTCGAGGTTTACTTGTTAAAGACGAAGCGTTTGTTATCGGATTTACAATGGGTACAGCTCGAAGACTTAATGTGTTAAATAAAGCTATCTTTAAATTCGTAACAAGATATCTTTACCCGACTGGATATAAATTTTATAATGATGAATTTGAAATATTCGAACAAGGTATTCGTTGCGCGAAAAAGATGGGATGTAAAAGTTTTGCAAGAATGGATTTAACCAAGTATCTAGATTATACTATAGAAAGTGCTCGGAACGAGCTCGGTATAGATCTCGATATTTTAAGAGAAGCTTACACAATTGAATATGATAAGTTTGACTCACCAGAATCGCAAAGGTTAATGACATGGATATAGATATAGAATTATTAGGCTGGTTAGCAACAAGTATATTATTACTCGGTTATTGGGCTAACGCTCGAAAGAAATTATACTCATGGATAGTGTGGATGATTGGCAATACATTGATGCTTATATATGCATTTTTAATTAGTTCATCATCTGTTATGTTTTTATCAATTGTTCTTATCGGTATGAACATATATGGGTATTATAATTGGAAGAGACAATAAATATTGATAATGAAGAAGTTTAGGACTTTATCNGANGTATATAAAACTGGTGTCGCGTATGATGATACGGATATCCCGGTTACTCATAATTATGGTTGCTTAAATGAAGCACATCGCGCNNTATATACAGAAGAGAGTGAGATGAAAATTCCTAATTACGGNGCNGGNTCCGTNAACTGGNGCAAATATAGAAANCGTCTTATTGANCTAATAACTTCAGATGANGCTGATATTATTATTCATAAAAAATATCAAGGNAAATACNATATTGANACTTTTAATTCCTCTCTTATTACAAATAAGGATCAGTTAGTTACATATATTCAAGATTTATCGCCAGGACAAGCTCCGCCAGCTACCAAGTGGCCTACAATTGATGTAAGCGACGGTACAGGGCTTATGAAAGTTAAAATTGGTCATCTACAAAAAACCGGTCAATTTAGAGAAGAGAAAGAAGGTCAGTCAAGTACTGAAGTCAAAGAGGCTCTTGTTACATTATTTTTCTTACTTAAACAAACTCAAACTATTACACCTGAGAATTATGAGCAAGTAAGATACCGTCTTAGAGAAGCAGCTGAGGAGCAACCAGAAGGTGAAACACCGAAAGCATTAGATGAGGTTATGCGATTCTTAGCAGGTATGGAAGGTAAAGGCAATACTGCTGCATTCAGGCATGAGTTTAATCAACCGTTATCACAAGCATTAACAGTATTAAGTTCTCCATATAAAAATTGGATACCTGATAGAGGTAAGATCTTTCATGACATAAGAGAAGCAGGGCGAACAATAACTAAATTTCCAGCTGACAAATGGTGCCCTGGAGATGTTTATTTTATTAATCCAGATTTAGAAGATAGAATAACTGAAACGTTACAAGCAATTAAACAGTCACCAGGTGAAGTTGATCATTTGAGTATGTTAAATAATTTGTTTGTTACTGAGTGGGGTAAAACCGACAGACCAATTGTTGCCATTTCGTTGAAATATAAAAACGCTCAAGGAGGTAAAGCAAAAGACTTTTTGAAGAAATTTATTGAGACAGGAACTAAAGGTGCTCCTTATAATGTAGATAAACGAGATCAAAATCTTTCAGATCAACAAATTGCAGGAGAGGTCAAAAAACTTAGAGATAGTATTACATCGCAAATTAATATGAAAGCTACTGATGTTAGTATTATTTACAATACAGTTAATGATACAGTCGAGCTTGAACAAAATAGCGATAAATTGCGTAAAAAGTATGCATCACTTAAACTTGTAGAGTTCTTATTTTCAAATGCCGATCCAGGAGAGTTAGATGATATTATTGTCGGTGCAATCGGCTTTGGATTAAGTTTAGCTGGTGTTAATCCAACATTCTTTAAAGTTGTTGGTAATACAAAAGGTGAGCCAATTAAGTCTCCTGAGAAATTTTCAGAAAAAGGCGCAATAGCTTTATACCCTGTTGATCCTGACGAAGATCCAAAAATTGTTATTCGAGATAATAATACCTCAAATAAAGTAGATATGCAATGTAAAATTGAAATGGGTGAGGATATTAAAGAAGTTATGCTAAGTGCTCGTAGTAATGGATATACTCAATCTACCCTTGAGATTGAACGAGTAAAGTAGGTTTCCTAGGTCGTATTTAAGGAGAGACAAAGGGGAATACGATTTACGTATATTATTAAGCTTTAGCAGCTTTCACCGCGTCATTAACAGCTCCCATTGCTTTTTTGTCAAGAGCTTTTACGGCATCTATAGCTTTTTTATCGCCTTGAGCGGCTAGACCTCTTACGCGTTTTTCTTCTTCAGTACTCAATTTACCGTCATTCGGCTTACCTTTATCGGTTCCACTGCCCATTCCATACTCAGAAACTAATTGAGTATATGTGTCACTAATAAATTGATCAAACTTTTCCGTCATAATGTCTAATTATTTATTCTTTTGAGCACCTAATCAATAAATAATTATGTGAACGACAAAGATTCTAAGTTAATATTTGAGAATTATCAACAAATTTTAAGTGAAGACCCTGTTGGATTAGGCTCTGCTGCTAAAGACGATGACATTGTATCATTATTTGATAAAGGCGAATTAGATAGATTAGCAAAATATAAAGTTGCAGACCCTGTCGTTGTTAACAACATTGTTAAAGAAGTAATCGAATTTATTAGTGAGCAAGAAGGTAAAGTATATCCTGGTACTGTAAAAGAATTTAAAAACGACATTATTGATACAGTAAGAAGCGTCGCTAGTATCGGCTCCGCGAACGGTAAATATGTCGCCCGCGTTGTTGTAAATGCACTTACGAGATTAGATGTAATTGATATTGACGGAGCAACCCAACAAGTTACAGTTGATGTTAATATCGATAATGACAAAATTGAAAAAGCTATCAAGCAACCAGTTGAGAATATAGTTGCTGTACAACTTAGAAAAGAATATGAGATTGGTGCCGAGTCTGGTCAAACTCCTGATTCGGAAGCTGACAAAGCATTTCAAATGCTTAAACAAGAAATTGGTTCTGGCTGGAAATCAACTGGTAAAGATATTATCAATGCGTTACGTAAGGAGTTATCATTAGATGACGCTAAAAACGTAGCAAATACTTTGTTACAAAGTGATGGAATTATTCTTCCTGAAGCTGAAGCAGATGAAGAAAAAGAAATTGATATGGGTAACGACGTTGATGATGTCGATGACAGATATGCTGCAGATGATTATGCTTCCCAATACTTCGGTGACCTCGGTGGTGGGTCAATGGACGATATTTAAGAAATCCTGTTAGTTAGTTCTTTTTGACGCTTTGCATCATAGCGATCGTCTCCAGTAGGTACAATCTGTTGATGTGCAACACCTCCGGGTCCGCCGTCAGCATATACAGACGAACCTGTAACATCTTTCTTCTGATCCGG